>DASSDE010000918.1:0-2396 GCA_035697365.1 Kribbella sp.
GACGAGGGAAGACCGGGAGTTCCAGCCCCATGACTCGTCGCGACGGAGTCGCGACATCAGTACCGTCATGAGAGTTCCACGCAGACGTTGGTGGTTTCGGTGTAGAAGTCGACTGAGTGGCGTCCGCCCTCGCGGCCGACGCCTGACAGCTTCACGCCGCCGAAGGGCGTGCGGAGGTCGCGGAGGAACCAGGTGTTGACCCAGCAGAGGCCGACGTCGAGCGCGGCGCCGGCTCGATGCGCGCGGCCCACGTCGCGGGTCCAGACCGTTGCCGCGAGCCCGTAGTCCGAGTCGTTGGCGAGCGCGTACGCCTCGTCCTCGGTGTCGAACGGGGCGATGTGACAGATCGGCCCGAAGATCTCCTCGCGGTTCGTACGGGCATCCGGCGAAAGCCCTGTCACCACAGTCGGTTGCACGTACCAACCGCCGTCGCGGGCGTCGCCGAACGTCGGTACGCCACCGCCGGCCAGTACCTCCGCGCCCTCGGCCCGCGCGAGGTCGTAGTACGTGAGGACCTTGTCGCGGTGCTGTTTCGAGATCAGCGGCATGTTCATCGTCGCCTCGTCGGCGGGCCAGCCGTACGCGAGCTCAGCTGCCCGCGCGGCCAATCGGCCACAGAACTCGTCGAACACCGGCCGCTGCACGTACAGGCGCTCGGTGCACAGGCAGACCTGGCCACCGTTGGTGAAGACCGACCGCACCGAGCCCTCGACCGCCGCGTCCAAGTCGGCGTCGGCAAAGACCAGTCCGGCGTTCTTGCCGCCGAGCTCGAACGACACCGCCTTCACCCGGTCCGCGGCGACCTTCGCGATCGCCGTACCGGTCGCGGACTCGCCGGTGAACGTGATCGCATCGACGCCGGGGTGCCGGGTCAGGTACTCCCCCGCGGACGACGGCCCGAACCCGTGCACGAGGTTGAAGACACCGGGCGGTACGCCGGCCTCCGCCATCACCTCGGCAAGCACCGTCGCCGACGCCGGCGTCTCCTCGGACGGCTTCACCACGACTGTGTTGCCGCAGGCAAGCGCCGGCGCAACCTTCCAGGTGAGTAGCAGCAGCGGAAGATTCCACGGCACCACGATCGCGACCACACCGACCGGTTTCCGTACGGCATAGTTCAGCGCCCGGCGTCCGTCCGGCAGCACCGTGGTGTAGGACTCGCTCGGGATCGTCGTCGCGAAGTCTGCGAACGCCCGGAAGTTCGCCGCACCGCGCGGGATGTCCAGCGTCCGCGCCTGGCTGATCGACTTCCCGGTGTCCCCGACCTCGGCGGCCACCAGATCCTCGAACCGCTCCTCGAGCCGGTCGGCGACCTTGCGCAACACCGCCGCCCGCTCCTGCTCGCTGAAACGTCCCCACGGCCCCCTCAGAGCCGCCCGAGCAGCCCCGACCGCCGCGTCCACCACACCGGCGTCCGCCTCGCACACCTCGAAGAGCTGCTCCCCGGTCACCGGCGAAACCTTCGCAAACCGCGACGCACTCTCCACAAAAGAGCCACCCACAAAGTGCCGCAACACCCCGACCGACGACGGCTGTCCGGTCAGCAGCTCAGGCGACCACAGGTTCACTTCCGTCGCCTCCGCATCAGCCCCAGCAGGACGCTGCCGACGGCAACCGCACCGGCGGCCAGGGCTTGGTGTTGGCGGTGGACTCGGCGTTGGACCTCGGCGTACGGGGTGGTGGAGAACGAGACGAGCTCGTAGCGCGAGACGTACTTGCCCGGAAGCAGCCGTTCCAGCGTGTGTTCGATCTGCTTCTGCAGGCGGAAGACCGGGGAGGCGACCTTGTCGCGCATCTCGACAAAGTTCGCCAGGGCCATCTCGGCGATCGCCTCGGTGTTCTCCCGCCGGCGGGCCTCGAACAGCGGCAACGCCCGCGCCCAGGAGCCGCCCGTGTCGTCGAGGCAACGGTCCAGCTCGACGACGTCCTCGAACGCGCAGTTCGCACCCTGGCCGTAGAACGGCACGATCGCGTGCGCCGCATCACCGACCAGCGCCGTCCGTCCGTGGGCCTGCCACGGCAGCGTGTGGACGGTGCCGAGCACGCCGACCGGGTTGTTCAGGTAGTCGTCGACCAAGTTCGGTGCCAGCGGCAACAGGTCGGGGTAGTTCTCCTGGAAGTGTGCCGAGATGCCGTCCGCGGTGGTCAGTGCGTCGAACGACCCGGCCGGCCAGAACAGCGTGCAGGTGAAGGACTTGTCCGGGTTCGGCAGGGCGATCATCATCGACGTACCGCGCGGCCAGATGTGCAAGGCCCCCGGATCCAGCGCGAACTCCCCGTCGGCAGCAGGGATCGACAGCTCCTTGTAGCCGTAGTCCAGGAAGTCGACGTGCTCGGCAACGATGCCCTCGGCAAGCAGTTGCTCGCGGACGGCGGACCCCGCACCGTCGGCACCC
>DASSDE010000919.1:0-4162 GCA_035697365.1 Kribbella sp.
GAACTGCATCGCAACGGCGTCGTCACCTGGCAGATCCTGGCTCGCTCCGGCGCCCAGGCCGCGGTCGTCGGGCCGCTCGTGCTGGTCGCGGTGCTGGCCGTCGGCGGGTTGCAACTTGTCGCGGGCCACGTCACCGCGGGCGAGTTGTTCGCCGCCTCGCAGTACGCGGTGCTCGGTGCCGGGCTCGGCAGCCTGACCGGTGTCCTCGGCGAGCTCGCCCGCGCGAAGGCCGGCGTCCGGCGGTCCAGCGAAGTGATCGCGATCAACTCCGTCGACCACGGCACGCTTGCGCTGCCGTCGGGTTCCGGACAGCTGACGTTCGACGGGGTCAGTGTCGTCGCCGGCGAGAATGTCCTGCTGGACAACGTGAATCTCGAGCTGCCCGGCGGCGCCACGGTCGCCGTGGTAGGGCCGAGCGGCGCTGGGAAGTCCGTCCTGGCAGCGGTCGCGGCGCGGCTGCGTGATCCGTCGACCGGTCAGGTCTCGCTCGACGGCGTACCGCTGCCGGCCGTCAGCCGCCGGGTCCTGCGTACCGCGGTCGGCTGCGCCTTCGAACGTCCGCAGCTGGTCGGCCGCACCGTCGGCGAGGCGATCGACCCGCACGCGGTCAGCCCGATCAGTACGCTCGCCGCGGCCCGTGCCACGCACGCGCACGACTTCGTCAGCCGGCTGCCCGACGGTTACTTCACTTCGTTGCGCAAGGCACCGATGTCCGGCGGCGAACGGCAGCGCCTCGGGCTCGCCCGCGCCTGGTCGGCGCGCCGCCTGCTGGTGCTGGATGACGCCACCTCGAGCCTCGACACGGCGACCGAACGGCAGATCAGCCGCACCCTGGTCGAGGACCGCCACCAGCGCACCCGCCTGATCGTCACTCACCGCCCGGCGACCGCGGCGCGTGCCGACCTGGTCATCTGGCTGGACCGTGGCCGCGTCCGCGCCATCGCCCCGCACGCCGACCTCTGGCACAACACGTCGTACCGGGCCGTCTTCGGATGAAGCGCGAAGTGTCGTACGGCGCGGGTGCACTGCGGAAGCGGGCCACGGTCAGGTTGATCGCGTGGTCGGTTCCGGAGATCCTGCCGACGGCGGTGTACGGGATCGCGGTCGCGCGGGCGACGGACAGCTTTCTCGACGGGCATGCGTGGCAAGGGATCGCCTGGCTCGGCGGGCTGGTCGCGACGGCCGGTCTCGGCGCGGCCGGAGCCCGGCAGGTGTACGGGCGGCTGGGCGATCTGGTCGAGCCGCTGCGGGACGATCTGGTACGTCGGGTCACCGGCGGCGCGCTCCGGACCGGGGACGACGGCGCGGTCGCCCGGCTGAACCGGCAGGTCGAGATCGTCCGCGACACGTACGCGGGACTGGTCCTGGTCCTGCGGAGCTTTGCGGTCACGTTGTTCGGCGTACTGACCGGATTGTTGTCACTGGCACCGCTCGTCGCGGCGTTCGTCGTACCGCCGTTCCTGCTCGGTTTCGGGTTGTCGATCGCGGTGCTCGGGATGGCAGCGGATCGGGTGCGGGCGTCACTGACCGCGGACGAGGAGCTCGCAGCGTCGGCGGGGATGGTGTTCAGAGGCGTACGGGACATCACCGCGACCGGTTCCGAGGAGTACGCCGAATGGCTTGCGGGGCAGCCGATCGAGGCACATGCGACGGCGGAGCGAGCGCTGGCCAAGGTGTCGGCCTTGCGGACGTTGTGCTTCGCGGTCGGCGGCTGGCTGCCGTTGCTGATCCTGCTCGCGACGGGACCCTGGCTGGTCGGACGTGGCCTCAGTACGGGCACGCTGCTCGGCGGGTTGACCTACGTACTGATCGGGCTGCAGCCGGCGCTGAACACGGTGATGAACGCGCTCGGCGACAGCGGTCTGCGGTACGTCATCACGCTCGGCCGGATCCTCGACACCTCGGCGCCCGCGGAGCAACCCCGACCTGTCGACGAGCTCAACGGGTACCAGGTCCGGCTCCGTGGGCTGACCTTCGCGTACGGTCCGAAGGCCGAGCCGGTGCTCGACAACCTGGAGCTGACGATCCCCGAAGGCGAGCATCTGGCCGTCGTCGGGCCGAGCGGCATCGGGAAGTCTACGCTGGCCGGTCTGGTCTGCGGGATGCTCACACCGACGAGCGGCCGGCTGTTGCTCGGCGGCGCTCCACCCACCACGGTGACGACCGAACGACTCGCGCAGACCCGGGTCCTGATCCCGCAGGAGGCGTACGTCTTCAGCGGCACCGTCCACGAGAACCTCACGTATTTGTTGCCCGACGCAACAGATGCGCAGCTCGACCAAGCCGTGGAAGCGATCGGAGCCGCCCAGCTCGTCGGCCGTATCGGTGGGCTGCGGGCGCAGGTGAAGCCGGGCCAACTGTCCGCGGGCGAGAAGCAGTTGCTCGCACTGGTGCGCGCGTACCTGTCACCCGCACCGCTGGTCGTGCTGGACGAGGCGACGTGCTTCCTCGATCCCGAGGCGGAGCGCCGGGCCGAGGAAGCCTTCGCGAAGCGCCACGGGACGCTGATCGTGATCGCGCACCGGATCAGCTCCGCACTCCGCGCGCGCCGCATCCTGGTGCTGGACGGCAACAAAGCCACGCTCGGCACGCACGCGAACTTGATGCGTACGTCCCGGATGTACCGCGACCTGCACGGCAGCTGGACTCCCGAGGCTCAGATCCAGCCGGCCTCGTGAGCCTTGCGGATCGCTTCGATGCGGCTCCGCGATCCGGTCTTCGCGAGGATGCGGGACAGGTAGTTGCGTACCGTCCCGGCGCTGAGGCTGAGTGTTCGCGCGACTTCCTGCGCGGTCGCGCCGGTGGTGACCTGACGCAGCACCTCGCACTCGCGCTCGGTCAGTGGGTTGTCACCGGCCTTCAGAGCAGCGACAGCGAGTCGGACGTCGACGACGGGCAGTCCCTTCGCCACGTCGCGGACCGCCTGTACCAACTGGTCGGTGGTCGCGTCGGTCGCGATCAGCCCGATCCGGGGCGCCTGCTTCACCAGCGCGAGACTCGTCGCCGCGATCGCCTCGTGGTCGATCAGCACCAGCACGCCACGCCCCGCGAGCTTGCGGCACAGCTCCTCGGTCCGGATCCGGCCAGGCAGCTGCCGATCCAGCAGGAACACGTCCGGCCGTCGTCCGGCCACCTGGAGCACTTCGTCCGAGCGGTCCACCTCCGCCACCAGGTCCAGGTCGTTCTCTCTTGCCAGCACCGCGGCCAGTGCACCACGCACCAACGTGCCGCGATGGCCGAGAGCCACTCGGATCACCGCTACTGCCCCCATCACAAATCCGTCGCCTCAGCCGCCCCCGAGGAAAATCAACTGCCGGGCGGCGGTACCCGTGTTGAGATCAACGAGTGAAAGCACCGGATGACACGCCTGGATCCACAGTTTGCCCGGGTTGCGGCTCCGTACTGCCGAGTTCGGAGTGGCCGGAGACGCCGAAGTACAACGCGACGCCGGAATGTGCCGAGGTGGCCGGCGAGCTGCTCGGGTTCGAGGTGCAGAACGCCGCCCGGCTCGGGTACCTGCATCAGCTCCGGATCGACGCGTACGGCGCTCAGCACGTCGCCCCGGACGGTCCGCGGATCGGGCCGGTGTTCGCGCTGAACGGGCTCTACATGTTCCTCGAGCGCGGTTCCGGGAACCTCGACGTCCGGACCGCGCACGGCATCATGGCGAACTCGTACGACGACTGGCCGCGGCTCGTCCCACCCGCTCGGGTCGGGGAGCTCACGGCGTACGACGTGCTGACCGCCGGCGGCGTCGACGAGGTTGAGTCGACCCTGCTCAGGTGGGCCCGCGAGGTGTGGGAGGCATGGCCGGATGCTGAGCGGGCAACAGTCCGGAAGCTGACCGTGGAACTCGTCCCGGAACGCTGTTTCCGGGACTCGTAAACCGATCGGTTCCGCCCCCTCGGTAATCGGCGTGCCGGAGCCGGAAACCGTTCTGTTGTTGGGGTTTCGAAAGGCCAGCCGCCGGCAAAAGTTCGGGGCAGATCGCGATCTGGGGTTGCGTTTCCGGCATTCCTCACCGAGGATGACTCAGGTCGCGCCGTTACCGGGGCGTGACCATTCGGAAGCTGTCCTGTGACCCTCTCACAGATGTCCGAGTGCCCCCACCCCTGCACGGGGGGCCTGGTGTGCTCCACCATGCCCAAGCTCACAAGGAGCG
>DASSDE010000920.1:0-2716 GCA_035697365.1 Kribbella sp.
TGGTTCACCCGGTTGGCTGCGACATGGCCTTCTGAGATGGCACCGTGAGGCGGAGGTGGTCGGAGTGCGGCGGTTGCTCGCCGTGGCGCTCGCCGTTCTGGCGGGAGCCACCTGTCTGACTGCCTGCGCCTCGGACCCGGCGCCGACCGATGTCGCGGTGGCCTGGGCGCCCAAGGGGCGCGCCGCGGTGCTGGTGACGTGGAAGGACGCGAACCAGCCGAACCGGATCACCATCGAGGGCGTGCTCAGCGAGAGCCCGTCGTACGTGAAGTACATCCCGGCCGGCGATCCGAACCAGTGGGCGATCCCGACGTCGGAGTTCCCGTCCGACGGCAACTACAAGGTCGTCGTCGCGATCGGTACGTCGCAGGGCGGCGTGAGCAGCAAGCCGACCAAGTCGCCGGTGTTCGACACCGACGGCCCGGTGCGGCCGAGCGCGGCGACGGTGGCGCAGCAGGGCCGCGGCGTGCTGATCAAGTGGTCGGTGCCGGTCGCGCCGCAGGACTTCACCCCGAACGACCCGCTGGACATCACCGGCAAGAAGACCCAGCGGTACGTGCCGATGGTCGGCCGGCCCGGTCAGATGCTGAAGGCGATCGGCCCGGCGACCACGTCGAACCAGCAGGTGATCAAGAGCATCAAGCCGCCGTACGCCTTCCAGCTCCGCACCCAGAACGAGTGGAGCGCCGGGATCGGCGGCGCGGTCGTCGGGCTGACCAGCTCGATCAGCGGCGTCGTACCGCCCAAGGCGCAGTACAGCGTTCCGATCCGCGCCCGCGGCCGCGTCATCCTGCAGGAGACGGCGTGCGACCTCGAGTCGCCGTGTACGAGCAAGCGGGCGACTCCGGCGGGCGTACCGGTCGTGGTGCTGACGCAGGTCACGCCCGGCTCGCGCTGGACGCCGGCGGCGCGCGGTGCGACGACCTCGGGTGGGTACTACGACATCCCGGTCCCGACCAGCGGCAGCCGGCCGTACAAGATCACCGTGCCCGTGTACAGCAAGGGCAGCACGTTCACCGGTACGTCGAGCAGCAAGCCGGCGTACACGAAGAGCGTCGTCCGGGTCGTGTCGGCCGGGTTCGCCGGGGGGACGACGGCGAAGCCGCACGGGACCGCGGTGACCGTGTCCGTGGGCGTCGCACCGGCGCTGAACACGACCGTGATGCTGCAGGTCTGGAACCGGCAGACCCGCAAATGGGTGAACTCGAAGCCGCTCGCGATGCGCAAGGGTGTGGCCGCGCTGACCTTCAAAGCCGCACAGCCGGGGGACTTCGTCTACCGGATCGTGGTGCCGGGCGCGATGATGTTCGGCCGGCCGATGGAGGGCATCACCACCCCGCAGTTGCCGCTACACGTCCGCTGACTCGGGCGCAGTGGTCGCGGCGGTGACTTCGGTCTGCTCGCGACGGCGCTTGCGGACCCGGTGGACGACGTACAGCGCGACCGCGACGACCGCGACCGCGATCAGCGCCCCGACCGAGACCCGGCCGAAGATCTGGTCGGCGTTGTCGCCGATCTTGTACGCGACGATGCCGATCGTGGTGGCCCACGCGATGCCGCCGGCGGCGTTCGCGGCCAGGAACCGCGGGTAGTGCATCCGCAGCATGCCCGCCATCGGGCCCGCGAAGATCCGCAGCAGCGCCACGAACCGGCCGAAGAACACCGTCCAGACGCCGTACTTGTGGAAGTACTTCTCCGCACGGACGATCCGGTCCGGGGAGAAGTGGTGGAAGCGCCGGCCGAGCCGCTCGAACAGGCTGCGTCCGGCCTTGCGGCCGATGAAGTACCCGATCGAGTCGCCGACGATCGCGCCCAGCGCGGCCGCCAGGATGACGAACTCGATCTTCAGATGGTGCTGCGAGGCGAGCAGCGCGGCCGCGATCAGCGTGGTCTCACCGGGCAGCGGCACGCCCATGCTCTCGACGCCGATGACGAGTCCGACCACCAGGTACGCCAGCACGGCGACGCCGGTCGGGATGGCGATGGCCTGCGCGAGCAGCAGAGGTTCCCCCATGCACCCATAGTGACATCGAGAGACAACTGATTAGGTGCTGGGGCAACTATCTGGGGGTGATTTCAGGGTTGTGCCCGTTCTCCGAGGGAGTCTCGGTGGGAATCTTTGGTGTCTCGCCGGTGAACGCCTTGGTCACGCTCTGCAGCGCGGAGGTGACTTCGGACGGGATCACCCAGAACGTGTTGCCGGGGCCCTTGGCGAGCTCGGGGAGCATCTGCAGGTACTGGTACGCGAGCAGCTTCGGGTCCGGGTCGTTGCGGTGGATCGCGTCGAAGACCGTGTCGATCGCCTTCGCCTGGCCCTCGGCCCGGAGGATCGCGGCCTGCCGGTCACCCTCGGCGGTCAGGATCCGCGACTGCCGCTGACCTTCGGCGTTCAGGATCGCGGCCCGCTTCTCCCGTTCGGCCCGCATCTGCTTCTCCATCGACTCCTTGATCGAGGCCGGCGGCTCGATCGCCTTGAGCTCGACTCGGTTGACCCGGATCCCCCACTTGCCGGAGGCCTCGTCGAGGACGCCGCGCAGGATCGAGTTGATGTGCTCGCGCGAGGTCAGCGTCTTCTCCAGGTCCAGGCTCCCGATCACGTTCCGCAACGTGGTGACGGTGAGCTGCTCGATCGCCTGGATGTAGTTGAAGATCTCGTACGCCGCGGCGCGTGGATCGGTCACCTGGAAGTAGAGCACCGTGTCGATGTCGACGACCA
>DASSDE010000921.1:0-7726 GCA_035697365.1 Kribbella sp.
TTGTTGCCCTCCGCAACGGACGGCAGGTAGTCCTGGGCGATCACCTGCCGGCGCCCGCCGTGCGTCGCCGACTCCAGGAGTGCGGCCGCCGACCGGTCGTTGCGCACCAGCCAGACGCCACGTCCCGCGAAACCGTCGACAGGCTTCACGACCGCGGTCCCGACCCGCGCCACGAACGTCCGCAGGGCCCGCGGATCGGCACCGACGTACGTCATCGGGCAGAGCTCCGGGTGCTGCAGGCCGACCAGCTTCTCGTGCATCGCCCGGATCCCTTCGGGCCGGTTGACGACGCGGGTGCCGGCCCGTTCGACGAGATCCAGGAGGTACGTCGTGTGCAGGTAGCGCGCGTCGACCGGTGGATCGATCCGGAGGTGGACGATCTCGAGCGACGCGACATCGACGACCGCGGTGCCAAGTTCGTCCCACCAGTCGGTGTCGACGATCCATCGGTGATCGCGGCCGGGCGTCCGCGGTCGCAGCCGGATCCTTCGCGCCTTCGCACACACCTGGCCGTCGACGACCGCGAGTTGTTCCGGTTCGCAGCACCAGACGTCGAGGCCGAGATCCTGGGTCGCACACATCAGGCCGATGGTCGCGTCGATGTCCCCGAGCAGCCCGGCGAGTGGATCGGTGACGAACAGTACGCCACTCATGCCGCCACCTCCTGCTCCAGTGCTCCAGTGGCTGCCGCGCGCCAAAGTCCTTCTGTACAAGGCGTCCTGCGCAGGACCTCGCGTCGGTGTACGTCGTCGTACATCAGCCGCCTGAGTACATCGACGGCACGCTGGACCGCTCTTGGCGCCAGCGCGTCGAGGAACCGGACCTCGAGGTACGTGCCGCGCGGACGGACCGGTGGGAACAGCGTGCTGAGGTGCCCGGCCGGCCCGTCGACGAAGGCCGTGGCACCGGCGGCGAAGGCCGTGTACGACGCGATCGGGTCGTCGCCGCGCAGCAGGCTCTCGTCGAACGCAGTACGCGCCGGATCCACCGCGAGCCAGGTGGCCAGTCGTTCGCTGCGGTTGAACCGCGCCGCGAGGTACGGCCCGACGGCGTTGAGCACTCGCCATTGCTCGAGGCCCGCCTGGCCCGGCCACCAGTCCAGGCAGAGCTGCGTCGACGCGGTCCGGCGCATCATCCGTCGTCCGGCCGGACCGATCCGGTCGAAGTGCCGCTGCATCGCGACGTACCGCGGCGAGGTCAGTTGCAGTGGTACGTCTGCGCGCGGGTCGACCGGGATCGGCCGCAGCGTGATCCCGCCCAGCAGGCGACGTACGACGGCCGTCATCGTGCGCAGCTCCCGCACCGATTCGTGCGACGGCGGCAGGCTCAGCTCCAGTTGACCGCCGGGTTCGAAAGTGACGTACGGCGCCGCGCTCGATCCCGCGATCGCCCGCCGTACGTCCTCGATCGGCACTACGCTCCCGTCCGCCGCGGCGACGACGTACTCCTGCTCGATCGCAACCCGGACCGACCGGCCGCGCCCCCGCGCGAACAGACCGGCCACCACCGGGTGAAGCTCCTTGGTCTCCATCGGCCCTCCCTGATACCGTAAGGATTCCTGTCAAAATATTGGAAGGTATCCTTACGACATGTCAAGGGCTCAGCCGCCACGACCGGATCGCAAACCGCTGATCGCGCTGGTCGACCGCGCCAATCGGGCGCTCCAGTCGGACATGGTCCGGCGCGCGCACGCCGACGGGCACACCGAGGTGAAGATGGCCCACAATGCGGTGTTCGGCACGCTGCACGCCGGGGGCGCGCGGGCCGCGGACATGGCGGCTCGCGCCGGGATCACCCGGCAGTCGATGGGTGAGGTGATCCGGGACATGGTCGGGCTCGACCTGCTCGAGATGCGGTCCGATCCGAACGACGGGCGCGCGAAGGTGGTCGACTACAGCGAGCACGGTCTGGCCGTGGCCGGCGACGGATTCCGGTACCTGTTCGAGCTGGACCGCCGGCTCGAGGAGGAGTTCGGCGAGCAGGAGTACGCCGTCGTCCGCGACGTCCTCGACAGGCTTGTCGGCGTCCTCGACCGGTATGCGGCCGAAGCCGATCAGGCCTCGCCGTCAGCCGGAGGCAGCGTCGGGTAGTCGCCGATGGGGTAGAGCCCGACGGTGAAGCCGTACGTCGTGCCGCCGGCGCGGGGGAGCTGGTCGAAGGTATGGATCAACTCGTCGACCTGCTGCCAGAACTCGGCCGCGCGCTCCTCCGGGATCCGGGCGTGCCGGATGAACGACCGCATCTGCCCCGCGTCGTACGCCGCCTTGGACTCCTGAGCAGCGACCTCGAAGTCGTTGAAGTCGTGCGGGAGTTGCCCGTCCGCGCCCTGCCGGCCGAGTCCGACGAAGAACATCCGCGCGGCGCGCCCGTAGAACCGCTCCTCGATCGCCCGCACCCGCCGCGTCCGGACCACACGCAGGATGCCGGCGTCGGCCAGCACCTTCACGTGGTGCGCGACCGTACTCTTCGGCCGCCCGACCGCGGTGGCCAGCTCCGTCACGGTCGCCGCCCGCTCGTGCAGCAGTCCGAGGATCGTGGTCCGCAGTGGATCGCTGATCGCTCGCACCTGCTCCGCGGTGGTCAGCTCGACGGTGTCCGCCAGCTCGTAATCGGGGACCGGTCTCTTGTCTGGCATGGTGCGAATAGACTAACATCGCGGATTGTTCGAGATATTTGGATCATTGGAGCTGATGATGGCCGAGGTCGTGCTGTACCACCACTCACAGGGGCTGACGGACGGGGTGAAGGCGTTCGCCGACGAGCTCCGGCAGGCTGGTCACACCGTCCACACGCCGGATCTCTACGAGGGCAACACGTACGCGACCCTCGACGAGGGGATGGACTACGCGCGGGCGACGGGCTTCGGCGCGATCGCTGAGCGCGGCATCGCGGCCGCGCAGAGCCTGCCGTCGAACGTCGTGTACGCCGGGTTCTCGCTCGGTGTGGTGCCGGCGCAGCAACTCGCACAGACCCGCCCGGGGGCGGTCGGCGGGTTGTTCTACTACTCCTGTCTGCCGGCCGAGGAGTTCGGCGCCTGGCCGGACGGCCTGCGGGCGCAGGTGCACGGCATGGACGAGGACCCGTTCTTCACCGAGGAAGGCGGCGACCTGGACGCCGCCAAAGCCCTGGCGGCGGCGAACGACGGGATAGAGCTTTTCCTCTACCCCGGCAAGGAACACCTCTTCGCCGACTCCTCCCTCCCCGGCTACGACCCCGCCGCCGCGAAGCTCCTACTGGACCGCACGCTCACCTTCCTCGCCTGACCTGTGGATGGCGGCTTGTTTCGCGGCTGGCCTGCTGCAACCCGCCATCCAGCAAACAACCCGCTAGCCGACCACCTCCGCCTCGACGGGTCGGGCCTCGGCGGCGGCGCGGTGGGTGGGGATCAGGGAGGCTATGGCAAGGGCGGTCAGCGCTGCGCCGGCGCCGATCAGCAGGACGGCTCGGAAGCCGCTTTGGGAGGGCAGGGTGTAGCTGCCGAGGCTGATCGTCAGGTTCGCCAGGATGACGCCGGCGACCGCGCTCGACACCGAGGTGCCGATCGACCGCATCAACGTGTTGAAGCTGTTCGCGGCCGCGGTCTCCGAGACCGGTACGGCGGACATGATCAGCGCCGGCATCGCACCGTACGCGAGGCCGATGCCGGTGCCGATCAGCAGCGACACGATGACGAGTTGCCAGACCTCGCTCATCAGTACGCTGCCCACGCCGTACCCCGCCGCGACCACCAGCGCGCCGAGCATCAGCGTGACCTTCGGCCCGCGGGTCCTCGAGATCTTCGCCGAGAACGGTGCGGCGACGAGCATGATCAGGCCCGACGGACCCATCACCAGACCGGACGCGAGCATCGACTGCCCGAGCCCGAAACCCGTTGCCTTGGGCATCTGCAGCAGCTGCGGCAGGACCAGCGACATCGCGAACATCGCGAACCCGAACACCATCGACGCCAGGTTGGTCAGCAGCACCTGCGGGCGGACTGTCGTCCGGAGGTCGACGAGCGGCTCGTGGGTCCGGTGCTCCCACCAGCCCCAGGCGAGCAGCGCGACCACGGCCAGCGCGAACAGGGCGAGCGTCCGGCCGCCCGTCCAGCCCCAGCTCGCGCCCTGAGAGATTGCCAGCAGCAACGAGATCAGGCCGACCGACAGCCCGAGCCCGCCGGGCAGGTCGAACCGTCCGCCGGAGCGCACCGAGGACTCCGGTACGAAGCGCAGCACCAGCCCGAACACGATCACGCCGAGCGTGGCCGACACCCAGAACAGCGTGTGCCAGTTGAAGTTCTCGGCGAGCACCGCGGCCGCGGGCAGCCCGAGCGCACCGCCGACGCCGAGCGAGGCGCTCATCTGTGCGACCGCCGAGCCGACCTTCTCGGACGGCAGTTCGTCGCGCATGATGCTGATGCCGAGCGGGATCACCCCGGACGCCAGCCCCTGCAGTGCGCGGCCCGCGATCATCGGCGTCAGCGAGCTGCTCAGCGCCGCGACGACCGAGCCGGCCACCAGCATGCCGATGCTGATCAGCAGCATCCGGCGCTTGCCGTACATGTCGCCGAGGCGGCCCATGATCGGGGTTGCGACCGCGGCCGCGAGCAGGGTGGCGGTGATCGCCCAGGCGGTCCCGGCGGCCGAGGCGTGCAGCAGCCGCGGCAGTTCGGGGATCAGCGGGATCACCAGGGTCTGCATCAGCGCGACCGTGATCCCGGCCGAGGCGAGCACCGGAACCACGGTCCCGGTGCGCACGGATGAGGACATCAGCAGCCTCCTGAGGCTGGAAAGATAGTTGGTTTCTGCAACCAAAAGACTAAGTCAGGCAGTTGACTTAAACAAGCCCGCGAGGCAAGCTGGGGGAACAACCACACGGAGGTAATGGCCTGTGACTGACAGTGAGCAGCTCGTCCAGTACCCGATCCCGCCCGTCGATGCGATCGAACCGCCACCCGAGTGGGAGCAGCTCCGGCAGCAGTGCCCGGTGGCGCACGTGCAGCTGCCGAGCGGCGATCAGGCGGCCCTGCTCACCCGGTACGACGACGTCCGGCAGGTCCTGTCCGACGCACGCTTCCCGCGGACCGCGGAGGGCTCGGCGCGGGTGTCGGCCGAGGGGACCGGTGTATTCGACCGGCGGCGTCCCGGCGTACCGCAGTCCGGCGACGGGCATCAGCGCTGGCGGCGGATGATCACCAAGTGGTTCACGGCGAAGCGGATGGCAGCGCTGCGGCCGTCGATCGAGACGATGGCCGACCAGCTCGTCGACGCGATGGTGGCGGGCGGGCAGCCGGCGGACCTGAAGGCGGCGCTCGGGTTTCCGCTGCCGGTGTGGGTGATCTGCGAGCTGCTCGGCGTGCCGGCATCGGATCGCGAGCGGTTCTCGTACTGGTCCGACACGTTCCTCAACCTGAGCCGCTACACGGCCGCCGAGATGGAGGCCGCGCATACCGAGTTCGCGACGTACCTGACCGGGCACATCGAGGCCAAGCGCGCCGAGCCCGGGACCGACCTGCTGAGCGACCTGATCACCGGCACCGACTCCGCGGGCGAGAAGCTCAGCGACGCGGCACTGGTGTCGACCGGGATGGGGCTGCTGATCGCGGGGCACGAGACCACGACCAACATGATCGGCAAGATGCTGGCGATGCTGCTCGCCGACCGGGCGCGCTGGGAGCAGCTTGTCGCCGACCCGGGACTCGTCCGGACCGCGGTCGAGGAGGCCCTGCGGTACGACGCGAACGCCGGGTTCGGCATGATCCGGTACGTCTCGGAGGAGCTCGAGCTGTCCGGCGGCGTACTGCCCGCGGGGACGACCGCGGTGTGCAGCATGGCGTCGGCGAACCGGGACGAGCGGATCTTCGCGGACGCCGCCGACATGGACCTGACCCGCAGCCCGAACGTACACCTCGCGTTCGGCGCCGGGCCGCACTCCTGCATCGGGCAGTCGCTCGCGCGGACCGAGTTGCAGGTCGTACTGGAAGTGTTGTTGCGTCGGTTGCCGACGTTGGCGCTGGCGGTGCCGTCGGCGGAGCTGCCACTGGTCGAGGGGCTGCTCGTGGGCGGGCTGCGGGAGGTAAGGGTGATCTGGTGATGATGGCGAAGGAGGTCAGGGCGGCCCGGGTGAACGCGACCCGGGAGCTGATCCTGGCCACGGCGGAGCGGATGTTCGCCGAGCGGGGTGTGCACGAGGTGTCGAACCGGCAGATCAGTGAGGCGGCCGGGCAGGGCAACAACACCGCGGTCGGGTACCACTTCGGGACCAAGACCGATCTGGTCCGGGCGATCGTCCGCAAGCACGCGGAACCGGTCGAGGAGCGGCGCCGCGAGTTGCTCGCGGAGCTCGGTGCGGAGCCGACGGTACGGGACTGGGTGACGATCCTGGTCCGGTCGGCGACCGATCACATGGGCAGCCTCGGTACGCCGAGCTGGCTGGCGCGGTTCAGTGCGCAGCTGATGAACGACCCGTCCCTGCGCGAGATCCAGCTGCAGGAATCGCGGACCTCGCCGTCGCTGACCCGGGTCGTGGACGGTCTGGCCGAGCATCTCGCGGACCTGCCGCCGGCGGTGCGGATCGAGCGCGGCGACATGGCGCGGCATCTGATCATCCAGATGACGGCCGAGTTCGAGCTCGCGCTGGCGGAGGGCCGGCCGACCGCGCGGGCGACCTGGGAGGAGATGGCCGGCGGGTTGATCGACGGCATCGTCGGACTGCTGACCGCACCGGTGACTTCGTGAGTGTCTTGGTGGTGGGTGCATCGGCGGCCGGGCTGACGACGGTGGAAGCCCTGCGGCGTCAGGGTTTCCGGGATCCGATCACGGTGCTCGGCGCCGAATGGCATCCGCCGTACGACCGGCCGCCGTTGTCGAAGCAGTTCCTGTACGGCGATTGGGACCAGGACCGTACGCGACTGCGACCGGAGGCGATGCTGTCGGCGCTGGAGGCGGAGTTCGTGCTCGGCGATCCTGCGGTCGCCCTGGACGGCCGCACCGTCGAGACCGCCTCCGGGCGGCGCTTGACGGCCGACACACTGGTGATCGCCACTGGCCTCACGCCCCGCCGTCTGCCCGGCCCGGACCTCGAGGGCGTACACGTCCTCCGAACCCTCGACGACGCAGCCGCCCTCCGCAAGTCACTGACTGCCCGGCGTCAGGTCGTGGTCGTGGGGGATGGGGTGCTTGGCGCTGAGGTTGCTGCGACTGCGCGCAAGCTGGGCCTCGCCGTCACGCTCGCCGGTCCCCAGGCCTCGCTGCTCGAGGCCCAGCTCGGTCCTGCTGTCGGAGCATTGCTCGGGGAATTGCACACAGCTGAGGGCGTAGACCTTCGTTTGGGTACGGCGGTTGCCGGGCTCACGGACGCCGACGGTCGGGTGAACGGCGTACTGCTGTCGGACGGTGAAGTACTGCCGGCTGACGTGGTCGTCGTCGCGCTCGGAGCAGTACCGGCGACCGATTGGCTGGAAGGCAGTGGACTGACCATCGACAACGGCGTCGTCTGCGACGAGTACTGCCGGGCGGCGGACGGGATCTACGCCGCGGGCGATGTCGCGCGCTGGCAGTACAGGGGATCGCTTGTCCGGTTGGAGAATCGGACCAACGCGACCGAGCAGGCGCTGTGCGTCGCCGCGAACATCCTCGGTGAACAACAGCCGTACCGGCCGGTCCCGTACTTCTGGACAGACCAGTTCCGCACCAAGATCCAGGTCCACGGAACGCCGTCCGGCGAGCTGACGGTTGCCGAGGGCAAC
>DASSDE010000922.1:0-2201 GCA_035697365.1 Kribbella sp.
GACCTGGGCAGCGACCGCCTCGAAGACGTCGGCGAGGTCGACGTGGTCTTCGACGTCATCGGCGGCGACATCCTCGACCGCTCCACCGCGCTCTTGCGCCCCGGTGGCATCCTCGTCACCGTCGCGGAACCGACGAGAGTCCAGCCCAGCGGCGGCCGCGCCATCTTCTTCGTCGTCGAGCCCAACCGCGACCAGTCGTCCGAGCTGGCAGCTCGCGTCCGGGACGGTCGCCTGACACCACAGGTCACCGCCGTCCGCGACCTGGCAGACATCCCCGCCGTCTTCGCAGAACACATGCGCGGCCGAATCATCAGCACCCTGAAGTAACCCAGCCAGCCAACCCGCCCAGCACCAGCACATCCAGCACATCCAGCACCGGCACCAGCACCTCAGCACGTCCGGCCCCGCGCAGGCTCGGCACTCAGGTCCCGCGCTCGGGTTTGCCGCTCAGGTTTGGGTGAGCGCCAGAGTTCGAGCCAGCCGAAGCCGATCTTCCAGTGCCGGCCGGCTCGCAGGTGATCGATCAGCGCCCGCTGGAGAGTCGTCCGGCGGGGCAGTGTCGCGAGGTCGGTGCCGGGTGCGGCCCCGAAGATGCGGGACAGCACGTCGGCGTCACCGTCCCGCGTCTCCGCCGCCAACCGGAACCGGCGTTGGAACCGAATGATGTTGGAATCAGCTGGCAGGTACTCGGTGAGCTGTTCGTCGAGAATCCACGATCCACACCGCGCGATCCGGTACGGCTCCTCAGGGAAATGCCGGCCGAAGAACTCCCGTGCGAGATTGAAGGACGCATCGCACGCAGCCGGATCCAACGCACCGGTCGGAGCGGCATGCACCCCCAGCGCCGGATCAGACTCGCCGTACGGAAGACCCGCGGCCCGCACCGCCGGAGCGAGGAATCCCAGCTCACCGCGATTGAACCCCAACCGGCCGAGCAGATAGATCCCGCCGCGGAAGTGCAGATCGATCCAGAACGGCGCATCCATCCCGCCCGTACCGAGCCGCTGCCGATGGGACTCGACCGCGCCGCCGAGCGCAGCCAGCGTCGCCCAGGAGATGTCGTCGGAGATACCGCGTTGCTCGTGGTACGCGCGGACCGACGGCAGAACCGTGAGGAATACGTATACATAGAAATAGCGACCCCAATCGCCCGGCAGGTCCGGCCACGACCCACCGGGCCGAAACCCGCCGACGTCTGCGGCAGTACGGTGCGCACAACGCCGTACCAGCCAGACCAGCACAGGATCGCGCTGCAGCTCGGGCAACCCGCCCGCGATCTCAGCGGCGTCCCGCGGCGGCACCCGCAAGCGATGCAGGAGTGTCAGTGCCTCCTCGGCTGTGGGGATGACGAGCTCGTCGGGAGGCTCCCCCGCCCGCTCCAACTCCCCCAGCCACTCCACCAGAGCCGGATCGTCCCCGAGGAAACCAGCCACCTCCTCGACCCCAACACCCATCGCACACCTCCGCTCACCCCCCGCGCCACCGGCCCCATCACCCTACCGACGCCACAGCTCGAACCCGCCCTGCCGAAGACAGAACCGAGGCCTGACGCGAACCCACCGAGCTGCGAGACGCACGTACGCCCGGAGCCGCGGGCAAAACTGTCAACGGCCCCGGGTGCGTGCTGGGGCTACTTGGTGGTGAGTTTGATGAGGGTTGCGGCGCCTGGTGCGAGGGAGACCTGGATCGGCCCGACGCGTTGTGGGACGTACCTCTGGTGCGCCGGTTGGAACACCCCGACCGACCCCACCGTCTGATCGTTCAGGGCGACGACCGCCTTGGCGCGGGCGCTGTGGGAGCGGTTGCTGACGAGCAGCCAGCGATCGGTCGACGACGTGTCGCGGGACCGGAACGTACCGATCACGACAGCGTTCCCGGTGACTCCCGAGACGAGGTTCGTCGGGGTGAAGCCGGTGGCGCCGTTCGGGAGCGGCGTTTCGTTGGCGTGCTCAACGGTTTCGGACACCAGCGGCTTCAGCTCGCGTCCGACCTGGTGCAGCCAGGTGGTGTTGATCTGCTGCGCGGCGTAGTACCGGGAGGTCCGCTGCCCGTCGACGGTGATCAGCGCCGGCCCGAATCCCTCACCGCGCGCGGCCTCGGGCGTCCAGTACGTGAAGTACTGAATCCCCTTGGCACCGTACGCAAGGCTGAT
Source organism: Kribbella sp. (assembly GCA_035697365.1). Classification (GTDB taxonomy): domain Bacteria; phylum Actinomycetota; class Actinomycetes; order Propionibacteriales; family Kribbellaceae; genus Kribbella. Next base: position 2,153 of record DASSDE010000922.1, read on the forward strand.
GTTCACCTGCCAGAGCAGCTCGGCCGCGGTCGGCTCGCGATGGTTGTTG
>DASSDE010000923.1:0-4638 GCA_035697365.1 Kribbella sp.
CGTCGGATTGTCGGCGGCTTGCGCGAGACTGGAAGCATGTTGCTCACCCAGGTGGTCGAGACCTCGGCCGCGCTGGCCGGGACGCGGTCGCGGCTGCAGAAGGCCGGATTCATCGCGGAGTTGCTCTCCGAGGCGACCGATCCGGCCGAGATCGAGATCGTTGTGACCTACCTGTCCGGCGAGCTGCGCCAGCGCCGCACCGGCGTGGGCTGGCGGACCTTGATGGACGCTCCCGACCCGGCGCCGGAGCCGTCGCTGACGGTGGTGGAGGTGGATCACGCGTTCGCTGAGCTCGCCGAGATGTCCGGCACCGGCGTACAGGCCCGGCGCCGGGCGGCCGTCGATGCCTTGTTCGGCCGAGCGACGGCGCCGGAGCAGCAGTTCCTGCGGCTGCTGGTCGGCGGCGAGTTGCGGCAGGGCGCACTCGACGGCGTGATGGCGGACGCGGTCGCGCGGGCCACGGGCATCCCGCTGGACAAGATCCGGACCGCCGCGATGCTGCGTGGGGCGACGGCGCCGGTCGCGGTCGCCGTACTGACCGAGGGCGAGGCGGGGCTCGCACAGTTCGGGCTGGAGGTGGGCCGCGGCGTGCAGCCGATGCTCGCGCAGTCGGCGACCACAGTGGCCGAGGCCTTGGCCAAGACCGGTGCGCCGGCGGCGCTGGAGTGGAAGCTCGACGGCATCCGGATCCAGGCGCACCGCGACGGCGAGAAGGTGGTCGTCTACACCCGGACGCTCGACGACATCACCGCCCGCGTACCTGAGGTCGTCATCGCCGTCCTGGCCCTCGACGTCCGGCAGGTCGTGCTCGACGGTGAGCTGATCGCGCTGCGCGCGGACAGGCGGCCGGAGCCGTTCCAGGTCACCGGCTCCCGGACCGCGACGCGGGCGACCACGGGTCCGGAGACCGTCCCGCTGACGCCGTACTTCTTCGACATCCTCCATCAGGACGGCGAGGACCTGCTCGGCCTCGACGGCGCCGAGCGGCACGACCGGCTGTCGAAGTTGCTGCCCGAGGAGCGCCGCATCCCGCGGCTCGTGACCGCCGACGCCGAGGCGGGCCAGGCGTTCTTCGACGACGCGGTGCGACGGGGACACGAGGGCGTCGTGGTCAAGTCGCTGACGGTTCCGTACGAGGCGGGCCGGCGCGGGTCCGGCTGGGTAAAGGTCAAGCAGACGTTCACCCTCGACCTGCTGGTGCTCGCGGCCGAGTGGGGCCACGGCCGCCGCAAGGGCTGGCTGTCGAACCTGCATCTCGGAGCGCGCGACGACCAGACCGGCGAGTTCGTGATGCTCGGGAAGACGTTCAAGGGGCTCACCGACGAGCTGCTGCGCTGGCAGACGGAGCGGTTCCAGCAGCTTGCCGTCCGGCAGGACGACTGGACCGTCTATCTCCGGCCGGAGGTGGTGGTGGAGATCGCCTTCGACGGGGTACAGACCTCACCGCGGTACCCGGCCGGCATGGCACTGCGCTTCGCCCGCGTGATCCGGTACCGCGACGACAAGTTGCCGACCGACGTGGACACCGTGCAGACCGTACGGAGCATCCATGCCGGTCCTGAACTGGAGGACGCAATCGATGACTGAGGATCCCGATGTCGTGTCGCGGCGGATCGCCCGCGAGTCGCTGGACCGCGACGACCCGACCGGCTGGTTCGAGGACCTCTACGCGGCGGCTGCCGACGGCGACGCGGTCGTACCGTGGGATCGTGGCACCGCGCATCAACTGCTCGTCGAGTGGATCAACGAGTCCGAGCCGGACGGCACCGGGAAGACCGCACTGATCGTCGGCGCCGGCACCGGATGGGACGCGGAACTGGTCGTCGACCGTGGCTACGACACCACCGCGTTCGACATCTCGCCGAGCGCGATCGAGACCGCGCACCGCAACCACCCGGACTCCAAGGTGCACTACCAGGTCGCCGATCTGTTCCACCCACCTGCCGACTGGCACGGCGCGTTCGACCTGATCGTCGAGATCTACACGGTGCAGGCGTTGCCGATCGCCCTGCAGGCCGACGCGATCAAGCAGGTCACCAGCCTGGTCGCCCCCGGCGGCACCCTGCTGGTGATCGCCGCCGCCCGCCCCGAGGGTCAGCCGGACGCGGACGTCCAAGGCCCGCCGTGGCCGCTCACCCGCGCCACCATCCAGTCGTTCACGACGCCGGACCTCCGCCTCATCCAGCTCGACCAGGCCCCCAGCCCCTCCGACCCCACAATCCAGCGCTGGCGCGCCGAGTACCTCCGCGACTGATGCTCCCGGAGCTCGTACTGCGGGCCGAGCAAGCGGCCGTCGACCTGGGCATGCCGCTGCGACGCATCGGCACCGGCCCGTCGTGCTGCCTGCCGAACACGGGCCGGTTCCTCGCCGTCCTTGCGGCGGGCTGCACCGGCGGCCTGATCGGTGAGGCCGGGACGGGCGTCGGATTCGGTACGGCGTGGATGGCGTCGGCGATGCCAGAAGACTGCCGGCTGGTCACGGTCGAACTCGACGCGAGACGCGCCGCCGCGGCGCGGCAGGTCTTCGCGGATCAGCCACGGGTCGAGGTGGTGCACGGCGACGCGCTCGAGGAACTGGCGCGCCACGCGCCGTTCGACCTGCTCTTCGCGGACGGCGGCGGTCAGCCTCCCGAGATCGTTGAGCTGGTTCGGATCGGCGGTCGCCTGGTGAACGACGACGTCACGCCGTTCGAGCTGTTGCCGGCAGACTCGCCGTACCGGGCGCACGACCCGAAGCGGGAGTTCTTCTTCGGCGATTCGCGGCTGGTGGCGACCGAGATGGTGCTTCCCGACCTGCGGAACTCAGTACTCGTGGGGACTCGGGTACGCTGAGATCGCATGGGAACATGTGTTCGATAATGATGTAGAGTATCGGGTATGGCGGGGCGAAGTGTGGTGGGGCCTACTGCTCTGCGGATGGTGCTCGGGAGTCATCTGCGGGAGCTGCGCGAGCGCGCCGGCGTCAGCCGTTCGGACGCCGGCTGGGCGATCCGCGCCTCGGAGTCGAAGATCAGCCGCCTCGAGCTCGGCCGGGTCGGGTTCAAGGAGCGGGACGTCGCCGACCTGCTCAGCCTGTACGGCGTGCGCGAGCCCCGCGAGCGGGACCGGCTGCTGGAGCTGGCCCGCGAGGCGAACCATCCAGGCTGGTGGCAGCGGTACGGCGACGTCACACCCGAGTGGTTCGACGCGTACCTCGGGCTGGAGGCGACCGCCGAGCTCATCCGGACGTACGAGATCCAGTTCGTCCCCGGCCTCCTGCAGACCGCGGAGTACGCCCGCGCCGTCGCTCAGCTCGACCCGACCGGCACCCGCTCCGAGAGCGATGTCGAGCGCGTCGTCGCGCTGCGGACCCGGCGCCAGCGGGTGCTCGACCGCGAGCCGCCGCTCCGGCTCTGGGCAGTCATCGAGGAGTCCGTCCTGCACCGTCCGATCGGTGGCGCCCAGGTCCTGCGCGACCAGCTCGGTGCCCTCCGCGAGGCCGTCGCCCGGCCGAACATCACCGTCCAGATCGTCCCGCTGGAGAACGCGGGCCACGCGGCGTCCGGCGGCGCGTTCAGCCTGTTCCGGTTCCCGCAGCGCGACCTCCCCGACATCGTGTACGTCGAGCATCTGACCAGTGCGCTCTACCTCGACAAACGCGACGACGTCGAGGCGTACACCCACGCCCTGGAGCTGGTCGCCTCCACCAGTCCCCCACCCGCCCAGACCGAACAGGCCCTGACCCGTCTCCTGGAGCGTCTGCCCTAAACCTCGACCTCGTCCCTGTGGGCAGTGACAGCCAACTCCGGATAGTGCAGATCGAAGGCCGGCGACTCCGACCGGACCCGCGGCAGCGACACGAAGTTGTGCCGCGGCGGCGGACAACTGGTCGCCCACTCCAGCGAGCGGCCCCAGCCCCACGGGTCGTCCACCTCGACGCGCGGGCTGCGCCGCGACTTGTAGATGTTGTAGAAGAACGGCAGCATCGAGGCGCCCAGGATGAAGGCACCGACGCTCGACACCTGGTTCAGCGTGGTGAAACCGTCGCTCACCCGGTAGTCGGCGTACCGCCGCGGCATGCCCTCCACACCGAGCCAGTGCTGCACCAGGAACGTCGTGTGGAAGCCGATGAACAGCAGCCAGAAGTGCACCTTGCCGAGCCGCTCGTCGAGCATCCGTCCGGTCATCTTCGGCCACCAGAAGTAGAACCCGGCGAACATCGCGAACACCACCGTGCCGAAGACGACGTAGTGGATGTGTGCGACGACGAAGTACGAGTCCTGCAGCTGGTAGTCCAGCGGCGGCGAGGCCAGGATGATCCCGGTCAGGCCGCCGAACAGGAAGGTGGTCAGGAACCCGATCGCCCACAGCATCGGAGTCTCGAACGACACCGATCCGCCCCAGATCGTGCCGATCCAGTTGAAGAACTTCACCCCGGTAGGCACCGCGATCAGGAACGTCATGAACGAGAAGAACGGCAGTGCGACGGCGCCGGTGGTGAACATGTGGTGCGCCCACACCGCGATCGACAAGGCGCCGATCGCGACCGTCGCCGCGACCAGGCCGTAGTACCCGAAGACCGGCTTACGGCTGAAGACCGGCAGGATCTCGGTGACGATGCCGAAGAACGGCAGCGCGATGATGTACACCTCGGGATGC
>DASSDE010000924.1:0-3731 GCA_035697365.1 Kribbella sp.
CTGTCGCTCGCCACGCACGCATCGGCCTACATCGAAGCGCTGACGGACTTCCGGTACGTCGGACGCTCGACAACCCCGAAGGCGCGCGCCGCCGCGAACTCGTGGCTGCGGATGTTCGCGCTGGCCTGCACGCACGCGACCGCGGAGGCCGCTCGCTTCGAGCAGACCGCGGCGGACCTCAAGGCCGACTGGCGGACGCGCGCCGCGCCGGTGCGGGCCGGGTCCGCTGCCGAACTGTTGATCGAGGCGCTGCCCGCGGCGCCGGTCCTGACGCTCGCGGCCGCGGCCCAGCTGATCGATCGCTCGCAGCAGGCCGCCAACCAGGGCCTCGCCAGGCTGGTCGAGGCAGGTGTCCTGCGCGAGGTCACCGACGGGCGGCGCAATCGCATCTACGAGGCGCCGGAGCTGATCGACGCCTTCACGCTGCTGGAGCGCCGCTTCGCCAGCCCGGCCGCGGACACGCGGATCGAGCCACCTAGCAGACCCGTACCACCGAGGCCAGGACCGACACACTAGGCGGTTTGACTTTCCTGGAATGATCGAGCAAGAATTCGAACACATGTTCGATCGTACAGGGGAGCTGTGATGGCGTTCGACTGGGACATCCTGCACCGGCCGTCGGCGATGGCGATGGTGCGCGGCCAGCTGGGTTTCAGCTGGATGGTGCTGTCCGGTCGCCTCACCCAGCTGACCGACGAGCAGTACTTCTGGCGCCCGAGCAGCGAGGCGCTGACGGTCGTCAGACGGCACTACGCGGGGCGCTTCCGACCGCTCGGGTCCGGCGAGTGGGTCGCCCAGTGGCCGGACGAGCCGGACCATCGGGGACCGCGCACGATCGCTTGGCTGATCGCGCATCTGACCGAGACGTTCTTCGAGCGCTGGGAGTGGACGTTCGGGGCTAGCCGGCAGGGCCGTGCGGACATCACGCTGCACGGCAACGCGCGCGACGCGGTCGCCTGGTTGACGTACTGGGTCGAGGCCTGGCAGGACGCGATCGCGGCGCTGGACGAGGAGGAGGCGATGACCGTCGGCCTCAGCCAGGCGAACGAGCTGGACGCGAGCGAACCGTTCGGCCATGTCGTCCTCCGGCTGAACAGGGAGCTCATCCACCACGGTTCGGAGATCATGACGCTCCAGGACCTGCACACGGCCGCGGCGTGAGGACCACAAGATGTGCGACACGCGGCGTGGCGCTACCACAAGATATAGATCGTTCCGCCTAGCATCACTACTGCTGGTGGTTCGGGATGATCGGCGACACAACATGTTGATCGACCCGAGGCAACAGGGGAATCCGGTGCAACTCCGGAGCTGCCCCGCAACGGTGAGCGGACGTGCTGTCCTGCGGCGTCCGCGAGTCCGGATACCTGCCACCGGTGCGTGTGCCGCCGGTGCATGCAGTCCGAGATCTCGCGGGTGGGTCGCAGGGCGTGACGGCAGTGTTCCCGGCCGGTGCTGCCGGTCCCGTCGTGCGCCTGTCCGCGTGCTCCCCGACTCCCGAACTCTTGTGGAGAACACACTTGTGACCATTGCTTCCTCAGCATCCCCAGCTTCATCAGCTTCGTCGGCATCCTCAGCTTCCTCCGCGTCCTCGGCTTTGGCGGGCTCGGCGGTGGACGGTTCGGTAGCGCTGACCGTGATCCGCCGCGACGGCGGCAGTGCGCCGTTCGAGGCTTCGAAGATCTCCGTCGCAATGACCAAGGCGTTCCTCGCCGTCGAGGGCGCCGACGCCGGCTCCACCCACCGGGTCCGCGACCTGGTGGCCGACCTGACCGGCCGGGTCGTCACCGCACTCACCAGCCGCGGCCAGAACAACGCCCGGCACACCGGGCAAAGCCACGGCGGACGCACCGGAGAGGGCGAAGGCCAGGCGCGCCGCAGCGTGCAGGTCGAGGACATCCAGGACCAGGTCGAGTTGGCGCTGATGCGCGCCGGCGAGCACCAGGTCGCCCGCGCCTACGTGCTGTACCGCGAGGAGCGGACCAAGGCCCGGACGCCGGCCGACGCCGCGGGCGTCGCCACCAAGCCGACCCTCACGGTCCGCGCCGCCGACGGCAGCCGCTCCCCTCTCGATGTCGACCGGCTGCGCGTGGTCGTCGCGGAGGCCGCCAGCGGGCTCGACGCGGTCGACCCCGAGCTCATCCTGGACGAGACACTCGGCGCCTGTTACGACGGCATCGCACAGCACGAGGTCGAGCAGGCGCTCGTGATGGCCGCGCGGTCGTGCGTGGAAACAGAGCCGCAGTACAGCTTCGCCGCCGCCCGCCTGCTGCTGGACCAGATCCGCCGCGAGGCCCTCGGCCGCACCCACGGCGAGCCGCGCCAGGCCAGTCAGGCCGACATGGCCGCGGCCTACACCGAGTACTTCACGCGCTACCTCCAGGTCGGCATCGAAGCCGGGCAGCTCGACCCCGAGCTCGCCACCTTCGACCTCGACCGGATCGCCGCCGCGATCCACCCCGAGCGGGACCTGGACTTCACGTTCCTCGGCCTGCAGACGCTGTACGACCGCTACCTGCTGCACGTCGACAAGGTGCGGTACGAGTTGCCCCAGGCCTTCTTCCTGCGGGTCGCAATGGGGATGGCACTGCGCGAGGACGACCGCGAGGCGCGCACGATCCAGTTCTACGAGCTGCTGAGCACGTTCCGCTTCATGTCCTCGACGCCGACGCTCTTCAATGCCGGGACGACCCGCCCACAGCTGTCGTCCTGCTTCCTGACCACGGTCAACGACGACCTCGCCGGCATCTTCACCAGCATCCGCAACAACGCCCTGCTCGCCAAGTACTCCGGCGGCCTCGGCAACGACTGGACCCCGATCCGAGGCATCGGCGCCAAGATCCGCGGCACCAACGGCGAATCCCAAGGCATCGTCCCCTTCCTCAAGGTCGCCAACGACACCGCGGTAGCTGTGAATCAAGGCGGGCGGCGCAAGGGGGCGGTGTGTGCGTATTTGGAGACGTGGCACATCGACGTCGAGGAGTTTCTCGACCTGCGGAAGAACACCGGTGACGAGCGTCGCCGCACGCACGACATGAACACCGCGAACTGGGTGCCGGACCTGTTCCTGCAGCGGGTCGAGGCCGGCGGCGAGTGGACGTTGTTCTCGCCGGACGAGGTGCCGGATCTGCATGATCTGTACGGGCCCGCCTTCGCCGAGGCGTACGTCGCCTACGAAGCGGCGGCCGACCGTGGTGAGCTCCGGGTGCACAAACGGGTCAAGGCAGTCGACCTGTGGCGGCGGATGCTGACCGTGCTGTTCGAGACCGGACATCCGTGGATCACCTTCAAGGACGCCTGCAACCTGCGGTCGCCGCAGCAGCACGACGGCGTCGTCCACTCGTCGAATCTGTGCACCGAGATCACGCTCAACACCACTGTGGACGAGACCGCCGTCTGCAACCTCGGGTCGGTCAACCTGGGCGCGCACCTGACCGCGGACGGGCTCGACACCGACCTGCTCCGGGACACCGTGAAGACCGCGGTCCGGATGCTCGACAACGTCATCGACGTGAACTTCTACACCACCCCCGAGGCGGAGCGCGCGAACCAGCGGCACCGCCCGGTCGGCCTCGGGCTGATGGGCTTCGCGGACGCACTCTTCACGCTCCGCATTCCGTATTCGTCCGACGCGGCGGTCGAGTTCGCGGACAGCTCCATGGAGCAGATCAGCTACCACGCGATCGAGGCGTCCAGCGACCTCGCCGCCGAGCGCGGGCGCTACTCGTCGT
>DASSDE010000925.1:0-7131 GCA_035697365.1 Kribbella sp.
CAGATGCCGCCGTCGACCTCGGTCCGGCTGCTGTCCGCCGCAGTCCGCCGGCTGCGCGCCGCGAACTGTGAGGTCGTGGTGGGTACCTGCCCGGACCTGGGTGTGGTCCGGACGATCATGCCGCCGTTGCGGTGGGTCGCCCGGTCCTGGAGCCACCGGCTGGCCGCCGCCCAGACCATCGCGGTCGTCGAGGCCGGCGGCCGCTCCGTCTCCCTGGGCTCGCTGCTCGGCGAGGTGTTCCGGACCAACCCGTCGATGTGGGGCCGGGACAACTTCCACCCGTCGGCCACCGGGTACGCCGCCGCTGCCGCCGCGCTGCTGCCGTCCGTGGCGGCCGCGATGGGCGTCGGCCCGGAGTCGTTCGTACATCCGGAGCCGTTCCGCGGCGAGGCGATCCTGCCGATCGCGGAGGCTGCGGTCCAGGCCGCCCGTCGCGCCGGTACCGAGGTGGCGGCCACCGAGGTCGCCGGCCGCGAGCGTGGTCCGCGCGGTCGCTGGGCGGCACTCCGGCATCGTCGCCGGCACCCGCAGGCCGACGTGGAACGCGTCGACGAGGACGCGAAGGACTCGCCCGAATCGGTGCCGGTCGGCCAATAGTTACTGGGTTGTGCGTCCGCTGAGCGGCACCTTTCAGGTCGGGAGTCTTGCCTCCGGGCGGCCGCGTGGTGCACAGTCGATAACTACGCGGTACCCCGATAGCGGGAGGCGAAGATGGGCTTGAACCACTCCGAGGAGACGCATCAGCGTTTGGTGGAGGCCGTGCCCAGATGCACCGGACGCGCTATGACCGAGTGGTTCCAGCTGATGAACGACGGACCGTCGTTCCTGCGCTTCGACGAAAGAGTGAGATGGCTGGCCGGCGAGTACGCACTCGCCCACGGGCACGCGACCGCCATCGTGCACGAGTACGACCTGGTCAAGGCGCACCGGCGAATGAGCTGAGCCGCAAAGGAGACAACCGCGAAGGCCTGCCCTTTCAGGTGGAGGGGCAGGTCCTTCGCGTTCCGAGCAGAATCTCGTTGCCCTCCGGATCCGCTACCAGGTAAGGGTTTTCGGACAGTACTCGCCCACCCACCGCTAGCGCCGCGCCGACCCGTTGCTCGATCATTTCCTCCGGTACGGCGAGGTCGAAGCGGATCCGGTTCCGCTGCGGCCGCGGCTCGTCGAGCTGCTGGAAGATCAGCACCGGGTTCAACCAGCTCGGGTCGTAGACGTCCGTCACGTTCGGCCGCGCGTCCTCCTCGTAGCCCAGGAACTTCACCCAGAACGCCCGCACCGCGGGCACGTCCAGCGCGTCGATCCCGAACTGCACGAATCGCAGCGGCGCCGGATCGGCCTGCAGTCCGAGGTCCTTCGCCACACCCTCGATCTGCTGCGCCAGCGCGACGAACCCCGGATCCGCACCGTGCGTGCCGCCTTCCCACCGGTCCTTCCCGCTGTCGACGGTCACGCCTTCCCGCCGTACGTCGATCAGCAGCGGAATGCCGGCCGAATCGGCCAGCTCCGCCACCGTCGTCACGAAGCCGGCGGGTGCGTTCGGGTAGAACGCCATCGCGCTGAAGATCGCGTACCAGTCGGTCGTACCCGGCAGCGGTTCACCCGGGACCAGGTCGACCTCGTTGCCTTCCGGATCGGCCAGCATCACACCGTACGGCCCGGTCGGCTCCTGGCCGATCGCCTGTCGCGCGCGCAGGACGGCGTCCTCGGGGCGGACCACGTCGACGTGGATCCGGTTCCGCAGCGGCCGGTGGTCTTCGAGCTTCCGTACGGCGAACGCGGGACCGCGCCGGAGCGGGTTCTCCAGGCCGCCGAGCGCGATATCCCAGAAGGTGCCGACCGCGGCTGGGTCGGCTGCTTGGAACTCCACGTCCAGGGTCTGCAGACCCTCCGGGTTCTCGGTGAGTCCGAGCTCACGGGCGCGCGCTGACACCTCCGTCAGATCGTCGGCCAACACCCGTACGCCCGTACTCCGAATGTCGAGGTCAGCGACACCGTCGGCGAGTGCGGCGCCGGCGGCGTGCGAGGGAGCGTCGTACCAAACACTCGTCATGATGACACCGTAAAGCCGGAACCGGACGAGGTGCGTCCGGAACCGTAGGTCCCGAGGAACTACGGGGCGCGGATGCACAATGGCGCGGTGAGTTTCACGATGCTGGCGGTGGTGGTCGCGATCGGCCTGCTCGGACCGCTGCTCGCGCAGCCGCGCGGCTGGCACATCCCGATCGTGCTCGGCGAGCTGATCGCCGGCGTCGCCCTCGGGCGTACCGGGTTCGGGTACCTGACCGCGTCCGACACCCGGTTCACGTTCCTCGCCGACATCGGGTTCGGCCTGGTGATGTTCGTGGCCGGGACCCACGTCCCGGTCCGCGACGAGAGCCTGCGGCGGGCGATCCGCCCCGGGCTGCTCCGCGCGCTGATCACGGGCCTGGTCGCGACCGGTCTCGCGTTCGGCCTCAACGCAGTCTTCGACACCGGTCACGTGCCCCTGTACGCGGTCTTGATGGCGTCCTCGTCCGCGGCGCTGATCCTGCCGATCGTCGATTCGCTCGGCCTCGGCGGTCGGCCGGTCGTCGAACTGCTGCCGCAGGTCGCGATCGCGGACGCTGCTTGCATCGTAGCCCTGCCACTGGCGATCGATCCGCCGCACGCCGGCCGGGCGGCCCTCGGTGCGCTGGCGGTCATCGGGGCGGGTGTCGTGGTGTTCTTCCTGCTGAACAAGGCGGAGCGGTCGGGCGTACGGCGCCGGGTGCACGACGTGTCGGAGGACCGGCTGTTCGCGGTCGAACTGCGGATCAGCTTGATGGTGCTGTTCGCGCTCGCCGGGCTCGCGACGGCCACCCATGTCTCGATCATGCTGGCCGGGTTCGTGTTCGGGCTGGCGGTGGCGGCCGTCGGCGAACCGCGACGATTGGCCCGGCAGTTGTTCGCCTTGACGGAGGGTTTTCTCGGGCCGGTGTTCTTCGTCTGGCTCGGCGCGTCGCTCGAGCTGCGGGAGCTCGGCACGAAGCCGGCGTTCATCGGTCTGGGCGTGCTGCTCGGCGTCGGTGCGGTGATCAGTCACCTCTCCGGCGCATCGACCCGCCAGCCGGTCAGCATCAGTGCGCTGGCCGCCGCTCAACTCGGCGTACCGGTGGCTGCCGCCACGATCGGTACGTCACTGCACGTGCTCGAGCCGGGCGAATCGTCCGCGCTGCTCCTCGGGGCGCTGGTCACGATCGCGCTGAGCACGGTTGGGGGCGGGATCGCCGTACGGCGTGGTCTGGTCGCCCAGCATTCATGACGAAGGGCCGGCCCACCTGGACCGGCCCTTCGTTGATCTGACTACCCTGCTGGGTCAGTCGCCACCGCGGAGGATCGCGAGGATGCGCAGGATGTTCCAGTACAGCCAGACGAGGGTGACGGTCAGCGCGAAGGCTGCGCGCCAGGCCTCGTTCTGCGGGGCACCGTGGCGGACGCCCTGCTCGACCAGGTCGAAGTCGAGGATCAGGTTGAACACCGCGAGACCCGCACCGAGCGCCGCGAACAGCAGCCCCATCGGGCCGAAGCCGCTGATCCCGGTGTGCACGCCGAACAGGCTCAGCAGCAGGTTGACCAGCAGCACACCGGCGAAGCCCATCGTGCCGATCACAACCATCTTGGTGAACTTCGGCGTCACCTTGATCGCGAAGTACTTGTAGGTCGCCAGCGTCAGGCCGGTCGTCACCATCGTGGCCAGCACGGCCTGCACGATGATGTCGGAATGACCGACCCAGTTGGCGATGAACTTGCTGCCGATCCCGAGGAACACACCCTCGGCCGCGGCGAACACCATCACCAGTGCCGGGTTCACCTTGCGGGAGAACGACAGCACCATGGACAGGGCGAACGCAACCAGCGCACCGGCCAGGAACACCGGGCTGACCAGCGTGTCCGGGACCCACCACCACGCCGCGGCGGCGGCCGCAACGACCACACCGAGGGTGATCGCGGTCTTGACGATCACATCGTCCAGCGTCATGGGCCGGCTCGCGGCCGGAGCACCTTGCTGCTGCTGCGGCGGCATACCCGACCCGCCATAGCCGTAAGGAGCCGGCTGACCGTACGGAGCGGCCCCCGGATAGGCCTGGCCCTGGCCAGGCGCGAACGCACTCGACCGGTTCAGCACCGGGTTACTGCTCTGCATCGTTGCCTCCTGATGACCCACATCCGGGGCCGCACCGAAATACTACGGCCCCATCCTGAACACAATCTGAGAATCCCCCCCGATGTTCCCCAACCGAAACCCCTGAAAAACAAGGCATTACATCGGTTACCTATGAAAGCCACCGCAACCGACTCGGCGCGCGGGGCGGAGCACCGTGCATGATCCAAGTCAGGTTCTGCTTCGCTGACGGCTTGTCCGTACAAGCGGCGTCCCGCTACCACCGCAACGCCTCGAGCAGTCGTTCCCGGCCAAGCACCTCGCCAAGCGCCAGGTCGGCACGGCGCATGAACCTTCGCCACCAGACAGTCGCGACCAGAACTGCCGCGACCTTCCCGAGGGCATAGGCAAGCGGCACTCCGACCAGCAGGTAGACAAGAACACTCGTCGTCGTACCACGGCCACTGAGTAGCGGAAGTGTGCAGAGCAGAACCCCGACGAAAACGACCACATCGATCGTCCGCGTCCACCGCAGCATCCGGCGTCGCACGACGTGGGCGCCGTTCGCCGCCTGGACGAACTCCTGGGCGATCGCGAACTCCTGGACCGAATCCGGCAACTGTTCATTGACGTGGTGATGAACGAACAGCATCGGCCCGACCGGCCCGGGCGGCTCAAGCCAGATGCACTCCTGCTCCGGCTGGCCGTCAACTCGGGTGATCGGTGGCGGCTCGTGGCCTGTCCGCCGGGCCAGTCCTTCGACCTTGGCGGCAAATTGCAGTTCGTCCATGTGCTCCTCATCGTCACACAGACGCGCGCGTTACTCCTCAAACGTGCGGGTGGGCGGGTTGTTGGGTGGTGAGGGCGGCTCCTACTTGGTCGGCGAGGGCTACGGCTACCAGGCGTTGTTCCAGGTCGGGGCGGGCTATGCGGGTGGCGGCGGTGAGCAGGAAGCGGCCGCGGGGTTCGCCGGCGTGCTGGACGGTGAGCTCGATCTCGGCGTTCGTCGGGAGGCCGTCGCGCTCCACCTTGAGGACGTGCGGGCCACGGGTCACCGAGCCGTCCGGGTTGAGCCGCGGCCCCGTCGTCTGCTTGCTGCTGGCAACGAACTTCGCGCCGTCGATCCCCAGTACGGCAGTGAGTTCGGCGCGGACCTGCTCGATCAGGTCGTCCGCCGACGCACCGGCCGCGACCGCCTGTGAGGTGGTGATGACACCGTCCAGGTACCCGCGCCGACGAGACGCCTTGGCTTGTTGCCGTCGGCCCCAGATCGCGATCTGGGTGACCGCGATGCCGATCACCAGCAGCAGCCCGGCCTGCTCGACGTCGTTGCTGCTGTTGATCGTGAAGCTGTCGTACGGCACGGTCAGGAAGAAGTCGAACCACACCGCGCTCGACACCGCCGCGAGGATCCCCGCCAGCCGGATCCCGAAGACCGCGACCGCCACGATCACGACCACCAGCACCAGCGCGGCGTTCGCGTTGTCGAAATGCTCCCGGAACGGTGTCAGCAGCGCACAAATCGCCGGCGGAACGAGCAGTGCGGCCGTCAGCACCGGGGCGCGGTAGTTCTCCACTCCCCTATTGATGCGCACAAGCGCCACCGGAGCAACAGTTCTCACAAAGGTCAGTCACCCGTACGGTGGGCCCCATGCCCGAGATCGCACGCATCCGTCCCCCCGAGGACGCCGACGAACGCGGCACCCTGACCGGCCTGGAACGGTTCTGGTTCGCGATCGACTTCGCCGGGCGAGACGTCGAGTGGCCGTGGACCGACGAGGATCCGCACGGCTGTTTCCCGCTCGCCCCGGACGACACCGTGGCGGGGCTCCTGGAGGCGTACCGGACCGAATGCGCCCGATCCCGCGAATCCACGGACGGCGAGGTCGGCGAGTAAAAAGGGGAGGCCGCGGGGCCGGATGGGGCACTAGGTTGGGGTGCCATGGTGGAGCCATATCGGATTCGGCCGGCGGTGGCGGACGACGTACTGTTCCTGGCCAACGTCACGATGGCGGCGACCCAGGCCCAGGGTCGGCTGCCCGCGGACTTCGACCGGGACACGTGGACGGCCGGGTTCGCGGCGTGGAGCCGGGAGTCGATCGCTGACCCGTCGACCGACCTCAGCGTTGTCGAGGTGGACGGCCGCAGCGTCGGCCGGCTCCGGGTCAGTCGTACGCCGGAAGCCGTGGAGCTGAACGGGATTCAGCTGCACCCGGACGTCCAGGGCCGTGGGATCGGGACCGCGATCATCACACGGCTGCAGTCCGAGGCCGAGCGCAACGACGTACCGCTCAAACTGCACGTCGAACGCGACAACCCGGACGCGCGCCGCCTCTACGACCGCCTCGGCTTCGTCAAGATCGGTGCGAACGACACCGAGGACATCCTGGAGTGGACGAAGGACACCAGGCGGGAGGAGCTGTGGAACGCGCAGGTCGCCGCCCGGTACGACACGCCCGGCACCGGGATGTTCGCGCCCGAGGTGATCGAGCCGACCGTGGAGCGGCTGGCACAACTCGCGGCGGGCGGAGGCGCGCTCGAGTTCGCGATCGGCACTGGGCGGGTCGCCGTACCGCTGTCCGAGCGCGGCGTACCGGTGAGCGGGATCGAGCTGGCGCCCGCCATGCTCACCCAGCTGCGGAAGAAGGCCGACGAAGCAACGATCCCGGTGACGGCCGGCGACATGGCGACCACCCGCGCGCCGGGCGAGTTCAGCCTTGTGTATCTGGTCTTCAACACGATCTCGAACCTGCTCACCCAGGAGGAGCAGGTCGCCTGCTTCCGCAACGCGGCCCGGCACCTCTCCCCCGGCGGCTGCTTCGTGATCGAGCTCTGGGTACCCGAACTCCGCCGCCTCCCACCCGGTACGCCGGCGACCGTCGGCGTCACTGATCCCGGCTACATCCTGCTCGACACCTACGACGTACTGCAGCAGCATGTCGTCTCGCACCACTTCCACTTCGGCAACGGCACCAAGGCCGAACTCTTCCGCACCCCACACCGCTACATCT
>DASSDE010000926.1:0-2747 GCA_035697365.1 Kribbella sp.
GGCGCCGAGCGCGCGCAGCGCGGCCAGCACCTTGCTGTCCTTGGCGTCGGAGCCGGACACCTCGATGCCGCGGGACGCCATGATCCGGGCGATCCCGGACATACCGGCGCCGCCGATACCGACGAAGTGCACCCTGCCCAGCTTCTCCGCGGGCAGCGTTGTGTCAGGTGCGGTGACGATCACGAAGCAGACCCCACCACATCCAGGATGATCCGCGCCAATCGATCGTCGGCATCCGTCCGGATCACGCCGGTCGCTGCTGTGGACATGGCTGTCAGACGCTCGCGGTCGTGCAGAAGTTGGGGCACGTTGGCCCGGACCCAGCCGGTCGTCATCTCCGCGTTGTCGATCAGCACACCTCCACCCACGTCCACCACCGGCTTCGCGTTCAACCGCTGCTCACCGTTACCGATCGGCAGCGGAACGTAGATCGCGGGCAGGCCGACACCGGACACCTCGGTGACCGTGTTCGCACCCGAGCGGCAGACGACCAGGTCAGCCGCGGCGTACGCGAGGTCCATCCGGTCGACGTAGTTCAGCACGACGTACGGGTAGCGACCGGTCTGCGGGACCTCGAGGGTGTTCTTCGGACCGATCGCGTGCAGCACCTGGATCCCGGCTGCCTGCAGGTCCACGGCGGCGCCGGAGACGGCCTGGTTGATCTGCTGCGCGCCCTGCGAGCCACCGGTCACGAACAGCGTCGGCGCGTCCGGGTCCAGTCCGAAGAACTGACGAGCCTCGGCGCGCAGCGCGGCCCGGTCCAGCGTCGAGATCGCCCGCCGGATCGGCAGGCCGACGTACTCCGCATGCGGAAGATCCGTGCCCGGGAAGGACGTCTTCACGTGCCGCGTGCAGTAGCGGGCGGCGAACTTGTTCGCGATCCCCGGCACCGCGTTGCCCTCGTGCACGACGATCGGCACTTTCCGCCGCCACGCCGCGACGTACGCGGGCGTGGACACGTAGCCGCCGAAGCCGACCAGGACGTCGGCCTTCGCCTCGTCCAGGATCTTGCGGGCGGCGCCGACCGAGGCGAGCATCTTCCCGGGGACGGCGAACAAGCCCGGCGTCGGCCGGCGCGGCAGTGGCACCGGCGGGATCAACTCGAGCCGGTAGCCGGCCTCGGGAATCACGCGGGTCTCCAGGCCACGCTCGGTGCCGAGGGCGAGGATCTCGACCGTCGGGTCGATCCGGCGCAGGGCGTCGGCGGTGGCGATCAGGGGTGAGGTGTGGCCGGCGGATCCTCCACCGGCCAGGACGATGCTGGGCACAGCTTTCAACGCTCCCGCGTGTTCTCGTTAGGGCGTACGTCGCGAAGGCAGCCACCCGAACCGCGACCGCCTGGTCTCCTTCAAGGCGGCCTGCGCGCCGGGTTCGGCCTTCGCGAAGGACAGCAGCATGCCGATCGCGATCAGCGTCGGCAGCAGTGCGGAACCACCGTACGACAAAAGCGGGAGCGGAATCCCCACGATGGGTAGCAGTCCGATCACGGCACCCAGGTTGACCAGGGTCTGCGCCATGATCCAGACCGTGATCCCGGCCGCCGCATAGCGGACGAACGGCTGGGTGTTCCGGGTCGCGATCCGCACCCCGGCGTAGGCCAGGGTGAGGAACAGGGCGAGCACGGTGAGCGACCCGACCAGGCCGAGCTCCTCACCGATCACGGAGAAGATGAAGTCGGTGTGCGCCTCCGGCAGGTTGCCCCACTTCTGCCGGCTGTTGCCGATCCCGACGCCCCACCAGCCGCCGGTCGAGAGCGCGTAGAACGAGTGGTACGCCTGCCAGCCGACGCCGGACGGGTCGGTGAACGGATCCAGGAACGACGAGACCCGGTCCATCCGGTGCTTCGCGGTGATGACGAAGTACGACGCGATCGTGCCGACCACCGTGATGGTCGCGATGAACAACCGCGTCGGTGCGCCGACCACCCAGATCATGCCGATCATCACGGCCATCAGCACCAGCGCCGTACCGAGGTCGTGCTGTCCGACGACCAGTGCGATCACCAGACCGCAGACCGGCACCATCGGGACCAGCAGGTGCTTCCACTGGGTGAGCAACTTCTCCTTGCGCGCGTACAGGTCCGCGCACCACATCACCAGTGCCAGCTTGGCGAACTCACTCGGCTGGATCTGCAGCGGTCCACCGAGGTTCAGCCAGTTCGTGTTGCCCTTCACACCGACACCCAGACCCGGCACGTAGGTCAGCACGAGCAGGAACACCGAGCCGAGCAGAGCGACGTACGCGAGCATGCGGAAGTGCCGAGGTGTCATCCGGGACGCGACGTACGCCATCGGCAGGCCGACGCCGACCCAGATCAACTGGCGGACGAAGATCGTGTAGCTGTTCCCGTTCGCACGCAGCGACAGCACGCTGGACGCCGACAGCACCATCATCAGGCCGAGCACCAGCAGCAGGCCGGTCGCGCCGAGCACGATGTGGTACGACGTGAGCGGCCGGTCCAGCACGTCCCTGATCGCCGCGATCCACGCGCGCTCTGCCCGACCGGGGCGGTGGGGTGGGGAAAGTGTTGACGCAGTTTGTTTCTTCTGGTCCGGCTGATCTGCGATCGACGTCACGCGATCACCCCAGTCGGCGTACGGCATCGGCGAAGGCGTCGCCGCGGGCTCCGTAGTTGGCGAACATGTCCCAGGATGCGCAGCCAGGCGCGAGCAGCACGGTGTCCCCCACCTGTGCGAGCTTCGCCGCCTCCCCCACCACGATCTCCATGGCTCCAGTGTCCGTTGACT
>DASSDE010000927.1:0-3737 GCA_035697365.1 Kribbella sp.
CTGAGGCCTCCCGGAGGTGCAGCGGAGCCAGGTGGGCCAGGTCGGCGCGGAAGCCGGTCGCCCAGAGAATGGTGTCGACGTGCTGGTGGCTGCCGTCCGCCCAGTCCACACCGTCCGCCGTGATTCGCGAGAACATCGGCAGACGGGTGTAGACGCCACGGTCCCACGCGGCCTGCTCCTGTGGCCGCAGGTGCAGGCCGGTCACGCTGACGACGCTGCGTGGTGGCAGACCGGCTCGGACGCGCTCCTCGACCCGGGCCACGACCTGACGTCCGTACTCCGGTGTGAAGTCATCACCGGTACGCCACTCAGGCGGACGTCGCGTGACCCATGTCGTTGTCGCGACCGCGGAGATCTCAGCCAGCAGCTGTACTGCGGACGCGCCTCCGCCGACGACCAGGACGTGCTGTCCGGCCAGCTCAGCAGCGCCGCGGTAGTCCGCGGTGTGTAGCTGCCGTCCCTGGAACGTCTCGATGCCCGGGTACCACGGGATGAACGGGCGGTCCCACGTCCCGTGGCGTTGACCAATGCGGCAGCGGAGTACTTCCCTGCGGACGTGTCCAGCACAAACCCGCCGTCTGCTTCGCGCACGCTCTCGACCGCAACAGGTCGCACGACGGGAAGCTCGAAGCGCTTTTCGTACTCGGAGAAGTACGCCGGAACGAACTCGTTGGCCCGCTCCGCACCGGCACTCGACGGCACCGGTACACCGGGCAGGTTCGCGATCCCGTGCACGTCGTGCATCGTCAACGAGTCCCACCGGTGCTGCCACGCACCACCTGGTTCGGCGTTGCGGTCCAGCACCACCACCTCGTCGTACGGCGCGAAGCCGAGCCGCTGCAGGTGGTACGCCGCCGACAACCCCGCCTGCCCCGCACCGATCACCACTACCTCGAGCACATCAGCACCAACGCCCGGGGAGCAGCGCATCTTCCCGACGGGTCAGCGGATGAGTTGGTCGACGTAGTCGGCGCCGAGGCCGTTGGCGGCGTAGTGCTCGCGGCAGAGCTGGATCTTGGTGAAGGTGTCTTCGTAGCCGGTCTGGTTGCCGGCGTCGTCGACGTAGATCATCGCGCCGGAGATGTTGAAGAAGGTGATCATCTCGGTGCAGTCCTCCGGGACCCGCAGGGTGTGGATCTCGCCGGGCGGCTCGTACACGAACGAGCCGGTGTCGGCGACCCAGCCGTGCTCGTCGTACTGCCACTTGCCCTTGATCACGTAGCCGAAGACGGCGCTCGGGTGCCGGTGCCGCGAGACGATGCCGGCCCGGGTGACCTTGAGCAGGTTGCACCACTGGCCGGTGATCGTGTTCAGCATCAGCGGCCGGAACCACACGCCGGGGGCCTGTGGCACCCAGAGCCGGTCGTCGTCGGGTACGGCCTGGACTGCGATCTCCGCCGGGACACCTGCGGATACCGGGATCATCGGGTTCTCCTCACATGCTCTGATAGCCGCCGTCGACGGGGACGACGGCGCCGGTCACGAACCCCGCGTCCGCGCCGGCCAGGAACGCGATCACGCCGGCGACCTCGTCGGGCGTGCCCCAGCGGGCCATCGGCGTACGGGACAAGATCCGGTCGGAAGCGACCGGGTCGGACTGCAGCGCGGTGGTCAGGTCGGTGCTGATCCACCCGGGCGCGACCGCGTTCACCCGGATGCCGTCGGCGGCCCACGCGACCGCGAGCGACTTGGTCAGCTGGACGATCCCGCCCTTGGACGCGCTGTACGCGGGAACCAGCGGCCCACCGAAGAAACTCAGCATCGAGGCCACGTTGACGATGCAGCCGCCGCGCACCGCGAGCAGGTCGTGCGCCGCCTCAGCAGCCCGCAGCGCCCCGGTCAGGTTGATCTCCACGACCTCGCGGAACACCTCCGGCCGGTGCTCGTCGCCGCGCCGGATGATGCCCGCGGCGTTCACGAGTACGTCGAGACGCTCGAGCGACCCGATCAACTCTTCGACCGAGTCCTCCACACGCAGATCGAGCTCGACAGTGGACGGCCCGGCACCCAGGCCGGCCGCGACCACGTGCAACCCGTCAGCGGCAAGGCGTCGTGCCGCAGCCGCCCCGATCCCACTGGTACCTCCGACGACGAGCGCGGTAGCGGTCATGCAACTAGTCTGCCGGTCGCGGCGAGCCGGCGCCCGGCTCGGCGAGCCGGGGGTAGGGATGCTCGGGCGAACGGTTCTGGAAGGACAGGATGCCGGGATTGCGGACAGCGCCGGCCTCGATCTCGATCGCCCGGCTGAGGGTGGCGTCGGCGTGCCAGGCGTCCGGGCCCTGGAGCACCGTGGGCAGGAACGGCAGCAGCGCCTCGCTGATCTCCCAGGTCGCCGAGTTCCACAGGTACGACGGGCTGTGGTCGACGCCGTAGTACGTGACGTTGTCCCCGACCACGAACGTCGGGTCGTCGAACCCGGTCGGCCGCGCCCAGCTGAACCCCATGCCGAGGTCGCAGGAGACGTCGATGATCAGGCTGCCCGGCTCGAGCAGCGCCAGGTCCTCCTCGATCAGGAAGGTCAGTGGCGCGTCCGGGTCCTGCAGTACGCAGTTCACGATGATGTCGTGCTCGGCCAGGAACCCGGCGAGCGGCACCCGGCCCTCGTCGGTCAGCGCGTGACTGCGGCGGGGGTCGAAGGCAGCGCCCGGCGCGACCTCGTCCTGGTCATACTGGACCATCCGCGCCGAGTGGATCGGTGAGCCGACGGCGGCCACGTCACGACCGGTGAGGACGTCGACGTCGTGCACACCGTGCGCGTTCAGCGCGGTGACGGCGCCGCGCGCGGTCGCACCGAACCCGATCACCACCGCCCGCAGCCGGCGCCCGTAGTCGCCGGTGGAGCCGATCAACTCGAGCGCCTGCAGCACGGAGCAGTACCCGGCGAGCTCGTTGTTCTTGTGGAAGACGTGCAGGCTGAACCGGCCGTCGGAGGTCCAGTGGTTCATCGCCTCGAACGCGATCAGCGTGAGCCGGCGGTCGATCGCGAGCTGCGTGAGCTGCTCGTCCTGGACGCAGTGTGGCCAGCCCCAGAGCACCTGCCCGCTCCGGAGCTGGGCAAGGTCTTCGTGCTGCGGCTTGGGCAGCACCACGACGTCGGTGGTGGCGATCAGTTCGTCCCGGCCGACGACGCCGGCGACCGACTTCGCCAGCTGCTCGTCGGAGATCCCGAACCGCTCGCCGTACCCGGCCTCGAGGAAGATGCGCTGCCGCAGCTCCTCGTTGATGCGTTCGAAGTGGTGCGGATGGATCGGCAGCCGATGCTCGTTCTCTTTGCGGGAACGGCCGATGACGCCGAGAGTTAGCTGGTCCACGAAGGCCCCTTTGGTTACCGCCTGTTCTAGCACAGCAACCCACAGGCCCCTCAGTCGACGCTGGTGTCGATCCTGCGGTGGTAGCGCTGACCCGCCTTGCCGCCGATCATCGCCGCGAGCAGCGTGATCAGCAGCGCCGCACCGGCGGCGACCAGCCCACCGGTCGTCAGCGTCCGGTCCGCGATCGGCAGCCCCATCCGGTCGAGTACGTCGTACTCGGAACCGGCCAGAGCTGCGAGGGCCGCGACGACTGCCGTGACGACCACCCCGATCAGCCAGACGCCGAAGCCGTGGCGTGCACCGGCGGAGCGGGCCAGCCGCCCGGCGACGTACCCGCCGTTGTAGTAGGCGATGGCCAGGCTCAGCAGCAGGATCGCACCCGAGACGATCCCGATGGTGCCGGCTGTGTCTGCACTGCCCTTGGCG
>DASSDE010000928.1:0-8812 GCA_035697365.1 Kribbella sp.
GACGGCCCGCACCGTCCACAACTTCACCGACTCCGAACTGGCCGACCTCGCCCGTTCCTCGGTCCTCGCCTCCACCGCCCCACCCGAAACCCAGAAGTCCCTCCTCACCGAAATCGACCAATGGCTGGGAACTCCAGCATCAGTGCCGGCCTGACCACCTACCTAGGCCGCCACGGCCAGACCGAGTGGAACGTCGCCGGCCGCCGCCAAGGCCGCCTCGACTCACCCCTCACTCCGCGCGGCTCCGATCAGGCCCGCCGGAACGCCCAACTGCTGAGTGCCGAGGGGATCGACGCGGTCTTCTCCAGCCCCCTCGGTCGTGCCCACCGGACAGCGACGATCATCGGCACGGAGCTCGGCCTCGGCATCCGGTTGGTCGACGAGCTGGCCGAGATCGACCACGGACTGTGGTCAGGCCTCACAGCTGCCGAGATCGATGCGAGGTGGCCGGGGCAGCGGGCGGTTCGGGAGCGGGACAAGTACGCGTTCCGGTTTCCGGAGGGTGAGAGCTATGCCGATGGCGCGGTACGTGCCGGGCGGGTGCTCGCGGAGATCGCGCGGACCGGCGTCCAGCGGCCGTTGGTGGTGTCGCACGAGATGATCGGGCGGATGCTGCTCCGGCAACTCGGCGTACCGGACGCGCTCGGGATGCGGCAGCCTTCGGACGTTGTCTTCCGGGTGCGGTCCGATGGCATGGTGGACCGGCTGCGGTCCGGATAAGTGCCGGCTGGGTTCTGGTTCGGGTCATTGTGAGGGCGTGCGGGCGGGCATAACTTTGCGTACATGACGCCGACGAAGATCCTGTTGCCAGAAGACGAGCTGCCGACTCGGTGGTACAACGTGCTTCACGATCTGCCGACGCCTCCGCCGCCGGTGCTGCATCCGGGGACGGGGCAGCCGATCGGGCCGGACGATCTTGCGCCGCTGTTCCCGATGGACCTGATCATGCAAGAGGTCTCCCAGGAGCAGTACGTCGACATTCCCGGTGAGGTGCTGGACGTCTACCGGCTGTGGCGGCCCAGCCCGCTCTACCGGGCGCATCGACTGGAGAAGGCGCTCGACACCCCGGCGCGCATCTACTACAAGTACGAAGGCGTCTCCCCGGCCGGATCGCACAAGCCGAACACCGCGGTCCCGCAGGCGTACTACAACGCGAAGTCCGGCGTCCGGAAGCTCACCACCGAGACCGGTGCGGGCCAGTGGGGGACAGCTCTCGCGTTCGCCTGTGCCCAGTTCGGGCTGGAGTGTGAGGTCTGGCAGGTGCGCGCGTCGTACGACCAGAAGCCCTACCGGCGGACGATGATGCAGGTCTTCGGCGCGACCGTACATCCGAGCCCGTCGGACCTGACCGAAGCCGGGCGGAAGATCCTCGCCGGCGACCCGGACTCGACCGGCTCGCTCGGGATCGCGATCAGTGAGGCCGTCGAATCCGCCGTGCAGGATCCCGAGGTGCACTACGCCCTCGGCTCGGTGCTCAACCACGTGCTGATGCATCAGACCGTGATCGGCGAGGAGGCGCTGATCCAGCTTGCGATGGTCGGCGAGACCCCCGACCTGATCGTCGGCTGCACCGGCGGCGGGTCGAACTTCGGCGGCCTGGCGTTCCCGTTCCTGCGGGAGAAGTGGGCCGGCCGGATGTCCCCGGTGGTGCGCGCCGTCGAGCCGGCCGCCTGCCCGTCGCTGACCCAGGGCACGTATGCGTACGACTTCGGCGACACGATCGGGATGACGCCGCTGATGAAGATGCACACCCTCGGCCACGACTTCGTCCCGGACCCGATCCACGCGGGCGGTCTGCGCTACCACGGCATGAGCCCGCTGATCAGCCACCTCTACGAGACCGGCGAGATCGAGGCGGTCGCCAAACCACAGTCCGAGTGCTTCGCCGCCGGAGTCCAGTTTGCCCGTACGGAAGGAATCGTCCCCGCACCCGAGCCCACCCACGCACTCGCCGCCACCGTCGAGGAAGCCCAGCGCTGCAAGGAGTCCGGCGAGGAGAAGGTCATCCTCACCGCGCTCTGCGGCCACGGCCACCTGGACCTGGCCGCGTACGACGCCTACCTGTCCAACGCCATCACCGACCGCACCTGGGAGGACGCCGACATCCAGTCCGCCGTGGCCACAGCCCTGACCCGACTCCCCACCCTCAGCTGACCCCGACGGGCTAGCGGCCTCCGCGCTTCCACCAGGGCTTGGGCCGCTTGGCCACCGCGGTCAGCCAGTCCTCGGGGATCGCCCAGCCGCGCGCGCTCACCGCATCGAAGTACTCGGCCTTCAAGGAGTCCGGGAGCCAGTACGTCGCCCGGTGCCGCCCGGACGCCTCGAAGTACGTCGTGCGCTGCCGGTGGCTCCACACCGTCGCCTGGTTCGAGCTGTACGCAAGCCGGACGTAGTCCCAGCGTTCCTGCTCGTCGTCCATGTCGTAGCCGCGCTCGACCACGCGGCCTTTGGGCGACTCCTGCGCGAGCTCGTCGATCAACCGCTGTACGACGGCGCGGTCGTCGGTGAGTTCCGTGGGCAACTGCAGGCCGACAGGATCGAGCACCACCGCACCGAGTCGCGGCCGCGCGACGTCGAGGAACACCTCGAGCAGCGCGAGCCCCTCCTCCACGCGGCCGAACCGATCCAGCTCGGCGCGCAGCGTCGTCACAGGTTCCTCGGCCACGCGACCACCTTAGCTAGGGGCTGCCCCTGTCTGCCCCGGGATGCCCCGACTGATCACGCTCAGCGAGCACGCCTGGGTGCGTCAGAACCGGCCGGGTACCGATGCGCGGAGGCCGAGAAACCCCTTTTTCGCCAGGGATTCGGGGCAGACCGGGGCAGCTTGGGGCAGATCGTCCACAGGGCCCGATTTGGCCGTTGCGGAGGGTGTTCGGCGCCTTACAGTTACCGCCATGTCAGGGCCGAACGACTTACTGCGCGAAGCGCGGGAGAGCACACCATCACGGCGCGCGCCGGGCGAACACATGTCCCGGGGTGAGCTCGCCGACTCGATCTGCGCCTGGCTCTGGGACACGACCGAGATCAAGTACGAGCTCGACGGCCACTACATCGCCAAGCTGGAACGCGGCGCGGTCCGCTGGCCGGGCGCGGCGTACCGCTCCGGTCTCCGGCACGTGCTCGGCGTTGCCGCGGACAACGAACTCGGATTCTTCCCGCCGGCCGGCGGCGCCCCGGGCGAGCCGGAGCCGATCCCCCCGTCCTCGATGGCCGGGCACGACGACGACCTGGTGAACGCGGGCGACGAGTCGATCGCACTGCTGTCGTTCGCGGAGGAGTCCAACGTCGGCGAGCTCACGGTGGAGCAACTGCACGCCGACATCGAGCGGATCGCGCTGTCGTACCTGCGGACGCCGCTGCGGCCGATGTTCGCCAAGAGCCGCGCGATCCGGGACCGCGCGTTCACACTGCTGGCCGGCAACCAGTCACCGCGGCAGTCCCGCGACCTGTACGCGGCGGCCGGTTGGGCGATCACGCTGCTCGCCTGGATGTCCGTCGACCTCGGCCGCCCGGACATCGCCGAAGGCCACACCCGTACTGCCTGGGCGTGCGCAGAGGCCGCGGATCACGACGTGCTGCGGGGCTGGATCCGCGCCACGCAGCACACCGCCGCGTTCTGGCAGGAGGACTTCAACCGTGCGGCGGCGTACGCGGAGGACGGCCTGCGCTACAACGCCGGCACCGCTCGGCTCTTCCTCGCCAGCGCCGCCTCGGTCGATCTGGCCCGCGCCGGCCGCACCGACAAGGCCCGTGAGCTTCTCGACGTCGCCCGGACGCTGACCGTCCGCTCGGCCGAGTCCGAGCCCGGCGGCGTTCTCCTCTGCACGCAGGAACGCGCGGAGGGGTTGTGGGCCGACACCCAGCTGGCGTTCGGCGATGCGCGCCGGACGGCAGAGCACGCCGATCGCAGCGTCGCGTTGTTCGAGTCCGTCCCGTTCGCACTCCGCAACGCCGGCTCGGAGCGGATGGCGCGGCTGCAGCAGGCGAAGGCGCGGCTGCTCCTCGGCCAGCTCGACGGTGCGATCGAGGCTGTCGAGCCGGTGCTCGACCTGCAGCCGGAGTACCGCGTCCGCCCGCTGGTCCAGCGGCTTGCGGAGGTCGCCGCCCTGACCGCGCCGTACGTGCGGAGCCCGAAGGGCCGGCTGTTGCGGGACCGCATTGCCGAGTTCACCCAGCGGCCGGGGCTACCGACCCGCCCCGTGGCACCGAGCCGACGTGGCGCGTGAGAAAGGAGCAGGCATGATCCGCGAGGTTCGCGACCACTGGTACTGGCGGCCCAATTGGCGGCCGGGCCGGACGTTCTACGCCTGGCACGTCATCTTCCCGAACGATGCCGTGCTGACCGATGTGCACACGGCGTACCAGCGTCTGGTCGGTTCGCTGCCCGGGATCTCGCCGGTCCCGGTGCAGTGGCTGCACCTGACGTTGCAGGGCATCGGGTTCGTCGACAAGGTTCCGCAGGCGGATCTCGATCCGATCATCGAGGCCGCGCAGCGCCGGCTCGAACATTTCCGGCCTTTCGAGATCAAGCTCGGACCGGCGGTCGTCGACGTCGAGAGCCTGCAGCTGCCGGTCTCTCCGGTCGACCGGATGCGGCGCCTCCGTGCCCAGCTGCGCGCCGCAGTCACGGACGTGTGGGGCCGCGACTCGGTCCCCGAGCTGCCAGAGCTCGACCCGCACGTCTCCCTCGGCTACTGGAACCAGATCGCCCCGGCCGAGCCGCTCCGGCAACGGGTCAACGCCTTGAACGGCGGCGTCGCCATCACCGAGGTCACCCACGTCAGCCTGATCAATCTGAGCCGTGACCACAACCAGTACGAGTGGACGAAGTACGCCGACCTCCGGCTCGGTGCACTGCCGCCACCCGGCGACCTGGGAGTGCCCCTGTGAGCACGGCCAACCCGCTGTCCGGCGACGCGGCAGCTCTGATCATTCGGGCCCTCCTGGACTTCCGTAGTCTCTGGACGACCCACGACCTGGTGTCGACCAGCGGCGTGCCCGCGCCGACCTGCCGTCGCGTCGTTACCCTCCTGGAACGCGAGGCGCTCGTCGAACGTCAGGCGCCGGGCGTGATCGCAGTACCCAATTGGCTGCGCCTCCTACGCCGCTGGACCGAAGACACCAACACCCCACGGGCCACGCACTGGCGCAGTAGGCACCGCTCCACGCACGTGCTGGACCGCGTCGCCACCACACAGGTCCGCCACGCTGTCACCGGCGTGCAGGCCGCACGCCACTGGGTCCAGGACGCGCCGGCCGGCCCGACGGTGATCTACACGCCTGACATCCACCGAGCAGCCGCCGACTGGGACCTCGCCCCAGCCATGGGCAGGTCCGTAGTCCTGGTCGAGTCCAAAGCTGACCTGGTCTACACGCGCACCCGCAAGACCGACAGCGGTCTCCGCCTCGCAGCGCCGTCACAGGTCCTCTCGGATCTCCTGACCGGCGCGGCCAAGTCCACGGCCGGCGCGGACTCCCTGACCCATTGGATGCTCGAGCACGAGCTCGACTGGCGGTACTAGTAGGCCCGCAGCGAGACCACGTGGGCTCTGGATGCTCCGTTCGTACGGCGAGCAATCAGCCGGAGGTGCGTGACGCGCACAGCCGTTTCTAGATGGTGGTGTTGAGTACGGTGATGGTTGCCGGTGACCTGCGCAACCGGCTCCCACGGGCCGTCGCTGTTGCGCACCTCAAGGTCGTAGTCCGCCAGTAGCGTCGGCAGACACTCGAATAGGGTGCGGTGGTGGTGGAGATTGATCAGGTCCTCCTGCACGTCGTCGTCCAGGACAACGACAACCTCGGACAGCTCGACCGGCGACGACCAGGCCAGCTCCAGCCACGGATTCGGATCCCAGGCCAGGTCCTCGGACGACCACAGGTTCGGGCCGCCGTACGGACGTGCATACCCGCCGATGACCTGCTTGGGGGCGTACGCCGACGTGTCACCGAGGCGGATGCACAGGCCGGCGCGCGGCAGGATGTGCTTCCAGGCGCGGAACTGCTCTGTCCACTGCTCGTCCGGCGCTGGGTCGCGATGCGCGAAGTGCACCGTACCGGGAAGAGCCGTCGCCGCGGTGTGAACCGCGATGTCCGGCGTCGCCCGCAGGACGACGAAAACGTTTGACGGATCGGACGGCCGCCACGCGAGCGGGATGTGCACCCAGCGTTTCTCACCGGCCGGCACGTCGACGGTGCAGGAGTCGATGAGCTGTGCGGGCAGGTAGTTCTGCGGCTTGAGCGGGTCGTGCAGCTCGACGGTCAGCGCACCGCCGCTCGAGTCGACGAGCAGTTCGAAGCCGTCCAGCGCCGGGGCGACCGGGAGCACCATTCCGATGTCGGTGGTCAGCGGCAGGGTTCCGGACGAGACCTCGAGGGCGGGCCGCGTCATCGTGGAGGACGCGGTGGCGGTCGCCGTCAGCGCGAGGTTCGCGGGGTCGTCGTCGACGACGCCGAGGACCGAGGAATCGGCACGGGTCAACGCGTTCCGCATCAGTCCGAAGTTGTCCTGAGCCAGCTCGCGCGGCGTCAATCCGTTGCGCAGGGCAACAGCTGCACCGATCCCGGCCGCTTCGCCGAGCAGGGCGCAGGTCGCCATCACCCGCGTGGTCCCGAACGCGACATGGCTCGCGCTGATGTTCCGCCCGGCCAGCCAGAGGTTCCGGACGTTCCGGGAGTACAGGGAGCGCAGCGGAATGTGGTAGTTCCCGTCCGGATGCCAGTGCTTCGACCCGCGCTCGGACGCGTACACGCCCCCGGGCGGGTGCAGGTCGATCGACCAGCCGCCGAACGCCACCCGGTCGTCGAACTCGGTCTGCTCGAGGACGTCGGTCTGGGTCAGCACGTGATCACCGAGGAAACGCCGGTACTCACGTTTTCCGGGCACCGACCCGATCCACTCCAGCGTCAGGTTGTCCGCGTCGAACCTGCCACTGTTCTTGATGTAGTCCCAGATCCCGTAGACCACCGCCTGCAGCTCGTCACGGATCGCCTCGTTGTCGTCGACGACGTCCAGCTCGCCGCCCCACTCGATCCACCAGAACGCGCACCCGTTCAGATCCGTCCGGATCACCCGGCGTTCCGGAATCGCCGTTTCCGTGACGTTCCGCGCGAACGTCGGCGGCACGAACCGGACCGGCTCCCCCGCGTCCTTGCTGTAGAAGAGGATCGTGCTGCCGAGCGTGTTCGAGTCCGGTACGTCGGGCGCCCACGACTCGTCGTACTGCGAGCGCGGCTCTCGCCCGGTCCGGAACTCGGCCCCGGCCAGCATCCCGACGAGCCCGTCGCCCGAGCAGTCGACGAAGACCGGGCTGACGAACCGGATCTCCTTCTCGGATCCCATCTGCCACCCGGTCACCGACCGGATCTCGCCGTCCGCCGCCTCGACGGTCCGTACGTCGGTGTTCAGGTACAACGTGATCCGGGGCTCGGCGCGGACGGCCTCGAGCAGCACGAGATCCCAGTAGTACGGGTTTCCGAGCGGATTGCGGAACTGGTTCTCGACGAACAGCTCACCCATGATGCCGGTCTCGCGCGCGAAGCTCTGGACGCCGTGCGCGGTCGCGCCGCACACCCACACCCGCACCTCGCTGGACGAGTTGCCGCCGAGCACCGGCCGGTTCTGCACCAGTGCCACGGTGCTGCCCTGCCGCGCGGCGCCGATCGCCGCGCAGATCCCGGCGAGCCCGCCGCCGACGACGGTCAGATCGGACTGGACCTCGAGCTGCTGCATGCACGAACCTTTCAGAGATCTCGCTGAACGACGGGCTGCCCCGGCCCGTTCGGATGATGTGCGGTCAGGTGATCGGGCACCCGCTGCGCGACCAGGACGAACAACAACCCGGCCGTCAGGACGTCGCTGGCACGGCCCGCGAAGAACTCGGTCCAGTTCGCGCCGTTCGGCGTACCGGTGTCGAGCGTGACGTCCGCGACCCGGCTGATCGGAGCGTCCGGCATGCCGGTGATCGCCACCGTCAACGCACCCTCCTCACGGGACCGGGTGATGTAGTCGAGCGTGGTCGGATCGGTCCCGGACCGGGTCACGGTGAGCGCGACGTCGCCCGCGCCGAGCAGGCCGGCGGCGATCTGCGACGACTGCGGACCGTCGAAGAACCACACCGGGATCCCGATCCGCAGCAACCGGATGTACAGCTCCCGGGCCGGGATCGCGTCGCCCCACTCGCCGTAGATGTGCGTGCGCCGGGCGCCCGCGATGGCATCCGCGATCCGCGTCGCGGCGGCCAGGTCGATCGCGGACAACGCGTTCCGCAAGGCATTCGCCTGCGTCGACGCGAGTACGTTCAGCACCTGCTCGGGCGGATCGGCCGGCCCGATCGCCGACCCGATGTCACTCGCCCAGCCCGCCTCCCGGCCGCGGCCGACCTCCATCGCCAGCGCGGCCCGCAGCGCCGGGTAGCCGGCGTACCCGAGATGGGTCGACAGCCGGGTCACGGTCGCGGCCGAGGTCTGTGCGGTCTCGGCCAGCTTGGTGATCGACCCGCGCGCTACCTCGTCCGGGTTCTCCAGGATGTGTTCGGCGACGCGTTGCATCGCTCCGTTCAGCTCGGGCAGGGCACGCTTGACCTGCTGCAGAGGGCTCGGACTGTCTGCTCGTTCCATCTCACTTGATCCCGGTGTGTGTCATGGCGGCGATGAAGCGGCGCTGGAGGACCACGAACACGACCAGCACCGGCACGATCGAGATGACCGATGCAGCCATTGTCAGGCCCGGCGCGATCTGCCCCTGCTCGTCGACGAAGTTCGTCAGGCTGAGCGGCAGCGTGTACCGGTCCGGGTTGCTGATCAGCACCAGCGG
>DASSDE010000929.1:0-12144 GCA_035697365.1 Kribbella sp.
CAGGTGGTCTTCGGGGAGGTTCTTGGTGCGGATGCGTTGGGACCAGGTGCGGCCGTCGATCGTGTGGGTCAGGGTCGCGGCCTGGGAGCCGTCGGCGAGGTCCTCGACGTCCGAGACGACCATCCGGCGGTGCTCGTCGCCCATCACGGCGGGGGCGTGCCGGTGGCCGGGGACCTCCTGCTGAAGGAGTACGGAGCCGCCGGGCCGGACGTGACGTGCGCACGTCTCCAGTAGCCGCAACCGTTCGCCGTCATCGGCGACGTTGATCAGGAACGACATCATCAGTACGACATCGAAGCGCCGCTCGAGCCGCAGGTCGCCGATCGTCGAGCAGACCGTCTCGATCCCGAGCGGCGCCACTCGCGCGATCATGTCCGCCGACTCGTCGACCGCCACCACCTGATGGCCGAGCGCGAGCAGCCCCCGCGTGATCCGCCCAGTACCGCATCCGAGCTCGAGAATGCTGCTCCCGGCGCCGATCGCGGCATCGATCAGCTCGTCCTCCCCACGCGCCGACGACACCTCGTACAGCTCGACCGCACTCCCGTCCGGCGTGTGCACACCCGGCCCGCTACCACCCTGTCCGACTCTCATACCCGGATCCTCAGCCGCACTCCGCGCCCGCACACGTCTTTCGGTCCCAACCGAAAGTCGCGATGCCTGTGGAATCAATTGATTGCTTCAGCGGTAGCTGACTCGGACTAAAAGAAATGCCGCGAGCCTGCTGTACAGAATGTGTCCGCCGGGAGGACACTCGGTGTACTCTCCGCAGGCATGCCGGCCACGGAGTGGGGGATGGCCCGGATGAAGTGGAGCCTTGAATGACGGTCGCAACGGAAGTCAGTGAAAGACTGCGGAACGAGGCCGAGGAAGCCCAGCATGTGGCTCGGTTACTCCTCGAAAAGCTGCGCATGATCGAGAGCGAAAGAGCGGCCGGCAAGCTCGGCAACCACGATCCGGCTCAAGAAGTCGCCGCGGAACACGGTTACACGCTGAGCTATGTCATGCATGTCCTGTGGGGTATGGAAAGCGATGCCGACGTCGTTCAGTTGGGTGGTGAATTTCGGCTGCCAGGCGCGGAGTAGGTTTTGTTGGGGGGGAAGAACTAGCAGGTCGGCGACCCTGGGGGGACAGTGGCCGAGTTCGAAAAGTGGGATCGCTATATCGGTGAGCGGCAGGATCACAAGGAGGCGGAAGAAGACTTTCTCGGCGTCCTGGACGAGAGTCAGCGACGACAGTTCCAGTACAGCAAGGATTATGACCGGATCCTCTATTCGACGGCGTTCCGGCGATTAGGTGGAGTAGCGCAGGTGGTGACGGCCGGGGAAGTCGCGCTCTTTCACAACCGGCTGACCCACAGCCTGAAAACCGCCCAGGTCGGAACCAGACTGGCGAATCACCTGGCCCGGCGTTACGCGGCTCGCAAGGACGTACTGAGCGATGTCGACGCCTTCGGCGGGGTCGATGCGCGGGTTGTGCGGGCCGCCTGCATGGCTCACGATCTGGGGCACCCGCCGTTCGGGCACATCGCCGAGACAGAGCTCCAGCGGATCCTGTCCTACGAGAAGAACAAGATCTACATCGCCAGGGCGAAAGGGCGCAAGGAGCGGGTCGAGGCGAACAGCGTGCGTTCGGTAGTGATTCCCGACGGCTACCGGCTCGCCGACAGTTTCGAAGGCAACGCGCAATCTTTTCGCATCATCACGAAGCTCGCCTTTCGCGAATACTCGACTCGGAACAACTGTTCGCCTGCGCTGAACCTGACCAAGGCGAGCCTGGCCGCAACGTTGAAGTATCCGTGGTCCTACGAGGTGCGTCCCCCTGATGCCCCCGACGGCATGAAGTGGAGTTACTACAACTCCGAGTCCGAGATCGCCGAGTGGGCATTGACCTTCGGCGGTGAGCGCCTGCGCAGCCGGAGCTGCACGCCCGATGACTCCGACGAGCCGCTGTTCGCCTTCGGTACCGTCGAGGCGCAGTTGATGGACTGGGCCGACGACATCTCCTACGCCGTCCACGATGCTGAGGACTTCTTTCGTGCCGGCCTGATCCCGTTGCATCAGCTGCGTAGCGGTCCGGAGTGGGACAGGTTCCTCGAGTACGCCTGGCCGGAGCTGGTCCGCGCGAAGAAGTTCAAGGCCGGTGAACGGGAGTGGGCGGACGAGCAGCTCGGCCACGTGCGGAGAATTTTCCCGTCCAAGGCGTACGAGGGATTCGGTAGCGACCGGGAGGATCTGCACAAGTTCGCGTCGACGACGATCGTCAACGCGATCCGCGGAACCGACATCCTGTCCGAGGGTATCGTTGCTCCGAGCCGGAAGCAGCGCGTAATTATCGAGGTTCTGAAGCGCCTGACCTGGTACTACGTGATCGACCGCCCGTCCCTGCAGTCGGCTCAGTTCGGTCAACGGCAGATGATTCGTTCGTTGTACCGGATCCTGATCGAGTGGGTGGAAGAGGCCTGGTTGGGACTAGGCAGCGGACGTCCTTCCGCGCGATCCTCCGAGGCTGATCCGGCCGACGGTCTGTCCGCTGTCGACCACCGGAGGCCCGAACTGCCGGCGCGGCTGTTGTCGTACCTCGACATCGCGATGATCGAAGGTTCGCAACGATCGGACGACAACGGCGACTCGGCGATGATCAGCCGTGCAGTCGTCGACTATCTGGTCTCGCTGACGGAGGCGCAGACGATCGAGCTTCACGCACGGCTGACGGGGGACAGCGCCAGATCGATGCTGGAGTCGTGGGTGCAGCTCTGAGCAGGCGTACGTCGAGAAAACTGGAGCGCGGTGGCCAACGAATACGAGCGTCGGTTCTTGTTATCCGGACTGCCAGAGGGTGAAGCGAGCTACGAGCGTGAGATACGGCAGGTGTACTGGCGGCTCGGGAACGGGTGGTCGCTGCGACTGCGCCGTCAGGGAAGCGACTTCGAGCCGGATGATGTCGTCACGATCAAGGGGCCACGGGTGGGCGCTCAGCGCCCTGAGTTCGAGTGGCCGTTGTACAACGTGACCGACTCCATGCAGGTCCGGGCGGCTTCGCTCGAGGCAGCCTTGAACTTGTACCGGGCCGGCTCGGCCCATCCCGTGGTCAAGACTCGGCGCGGCTATTTGATCGACGGCCAGCTCTGGGATGTGGACGAGTTCCATCATGACAACGAGGGCTTGATCATCGCGGAGCTCGAACTGGAAAGCCATGAGGATCTGCTCGGGGTCAGGCGGCCACCGTGGACAGTACGCGAGGTGACGATGGAAGAGCGATACAACAACGAGAACCTTGCCTTCGAACCCTACCGATCGTGGGCATCATGATCGGGGTGCCGACGCATTCGTTCGTTGTTCTTCCGCTCGTGCTCAGGCTTGCCGATTGGCTCGGCATCGTCGCAGTGATCCTCGGGGCCGGGCCCATGGTCGTGTTCTGCTTCGACCTGGCGAACCGGATCAGGCAAACGTCGGCCAAGCTAGCGTTCCGGGAGTTCAGCTATCTGATCAGCCGGCCGTGGCACATCGCGCTGATCGTCATCACGCTGGCCTTCAGCGTCGTACTGGCCGTGCGGCCTCCGACGACCAGACCTGCGTCGCTGCTGGTGCTGGTCCCGGTGGTCGGAGGCGTCCTGCTCCTCGTCTCGTTCTTTCTTATTCAGAGCCGCCGCCTTGCCGCCGAGGAGGTGATCCGATCGATGCGGCTGCTCGTCAAACGGTATCCCGAACGGGCTGGCAACGGGCGCAGTTCCGCGGTGCGTTTTGATCTCGACCGGCTGAAAGCGATCAGCGTGTACTCCCGGCAGTTGGGAGACGAGATCCGAAAGGCCGCAGCCATGATCATCGAGGAGGAGGCCAAGCGCCTGCGCGACCGCGGCAATGTCGTCGAGATGATCGAGTTGCCAGGCGAGGACGAGACAGTTGTCATCACCATCGGCTGCACGCTCGACCAGGCCGCCGACTTCGCAGACCAGGTGCGGCGGCGACTGCGCCAGGAAGTACGCGCGATGGACGGCTACGCGGGCGCGGTGCGCCAGATCGTGGAACAGATGGACACGCCACCGAGCACGGCAGAGGAGCAGCAAGGCATCGGAACCATCAGCGCGGGCGTGGCGGCCGGCAGCAGCGGTCCCGAAATCTGGTTCTCGGATGTGTCTGCCGCGGTGAAGGAGTCGAAGGTTCGGGGCCGGAACAAGACAGTCATCCATCGCCCGGGCCTCCCGCCGGAGATACGCAGCGACTTCGGCGCCGGCTGACATGATGGCTTGATGGAGATCACGGTTGATCCGGTGGGGTTGACGCCGCCGTACGAGCAGGTGCGTTCGCAGATCGAGGCGTTGATCCGGGGTGGGGAGTTGGCTCGGGGTACGCGGCTGCCGACGGTACGGCAGTTGTCGCTCGATCTCGGGCTCGCGGTGAACACGATCGCGCGCGCCTACAAGGAGCTGGAAGCCGAGGAACTGGTGGAGACCCGCGGCCGCAACGGCACGTTCGTGCTCGCGTTCCGCAGTCAGACCAACGACGCGGCGACCCACACTGCGGCCGCTCAACTCGCAGCCGCCGCTCATGAAGCAGGCATGTCCCTCGCCGAGGCTACCGAGATCCTTCACCGCGCCTGGTAGCCAGGACGTTCCCGCCGTCCTGGGACACGACGGTGAAGCCGGCCTGTTCGAGTTCGGCGCGGAGGGCTTCCGGGCGCAGGTGACGGCGGTGCGGGTGGTACCAGGCGCCGTCGAGTTGGACGGCGTCTGTCGTTGGGGCGTTGGTCTGCTGGTAGCAGATGCCGGTCTGGGGGTCGTAGTGGAAGCCGTCCTCGTAGACGCGTTCCGGTGTGTAGACGGCGGTGGAGAGGACGTAGTAGCCGTTCAATCGCTCCCGCACGGCGGCGAGCAGGTTGGAGCGGTCGGCGTCGGTGACGATCGACTGGAGGCAGTAGCTGTCGAGGATGACGTCGTACTGCCTGGTCCCGGGTGGGAGCGCGCAGACGTCCTGCACCGCGAAGTTCACCTCGACATCGCGCTCGCGTGCGAACCGGCGTGCCAGCGCGATCGCCTCCGGGATCAGGTCGATCGCATCGACGCGGAATCCCCGTGCAGCAAGGAAACAGGCCGCCGGCCCGGTCCCACAGCCGTACTCCAGCACGTCACCACCGGAAACCAGCCGGTCGAGAACGCTCTCCAGGAACGCACGGTTGGGGAACTCCTCGTACGTCCAGGTCTCTCCGAAGAGGTCGTTCCACTGTGTCAGGCCTTCCCGTGCAAGTCGCCGGTAGGCCTCCACGTGCTCAGCGAAGTAGTAGCGCACCCGACGTTTGTATCAGTGGAGGCCGGTCGGCGCTCCGCGATTTAGGGGGTGTTCGTTGGGGGCGCCGCTGCGTAAGGGGGAGCAATGGCTGACAGCATGACTGTGCTGCGCAAGGCAGGGCCACCTGGGGTGAAGAGGAACATCGCGATCCTCGGCGACGGGTTCACCGCGGTGGATCAGGTCGCGTACAACAGCTGGGTCCAGACGACGCTGATCGACGGCGTCTTCGGGCACGACTACTTCAGCGAGGACGCGTCGGCGTACAACATCTACCGGGTGAACCTGGAGTCCGTCGACTCCGGAGTCAGCACCCGGACGTACGACGAGCACGGGACGCCGACCGACGCGTCGGACGACACGATCGCGTCGCAGGTCGTCCACGACACCGCGCTCGGGATGATCTTCAGCGGGTCGTGGGCGCACTGCTGGCTCGAGTACGGGACGGGCACCGAGGCCCGGATCCAGGCCGCGCTGAACAAGTGGGTTCCGGACTGGAACGAGTTGCTCGTCGTACTGAACAACCCGAACTACGGCGGCTGCGGGGGCGGCGGACGCGCGCACGTGCCGATGGGCGTGAACTGGACCGTCATCGCGCACGAGTTCGGCCACGGGATCGGGGGCTTCGCGGACGAGTACTCGGCCGGCGGCGCGTACACCGGCGGCGAGCAGGGGTGGATCAACCTGACCACCGTCACCGACCGCGCCACCACCAAGTGGGCGAACCTGATCGCGCCGAGCACCCCGTTGCCGACCGGCACCGGCGCCGCCGCGAACTACAACAACGGTCCTCGCCCGGCCGACTGGAACAGCAACACCGACGTCGGCCTGTTCGAGGGCGGCGGTACGGCGAACACCGGCCTGTACCGTCCGGTCGAGAACTGCCGGATGAACGGGAACACACCGCCGTACTGCCCGGTCTGCTACACCTCGATCAAGACCGCGCGCGACCACGAGACCGAGCACACGTTCCGCAACGCCTACGCCGGTCGTTTCTACGGCACCGGCCGCAGCGACCTGCTGCTGCACCACGGCACGTCGATCCAGCTGTTCCAGGCCGACGGGACAGCGCTCGAGCACCGCTTCAGCGCCGTCGAACGGGTCCCTGGCTCGTGGCAGTTCATGCCGAACGATCAGGTGTACGTCGGCGACTTCGACGGCGACGGGACCGACGAGGTAGTGATCTTCAACGGTGTCGACTGGGTGATGCCGTACCTCGGCCTGCTGAAGTCCGACGGTGCCGGCGGCCTGCGCCTGGTCGCGCGCTACGACGGCGACATCCGTGGCTGGGGTGGCTTCGCGGCGCACGACCGCTTCCTGGTGGCCGATCTGAACGGCGACGGCAGCGACGACCTGGTCGTGGTGAACACCGAGGACTGGTCGATGCCGTACGTCGGCCTGCTGCGCTCGACCGGCAACGGCTTCTGGGTGAGCCAGCGCTACGACGGCGACATCCCGGGCTGGGGCGGGCTCGCCCGGCACGACGAGTTCTTCGTCGGCGACCTGAGCGGCAACGGCAGCGACGATCTCGTGATCTTCAACGGCGACGACTGGTCGATGGCGTACGTCGGCCTGTTCGGCGCGAGCGCCTCCGGGTACTCGATGATCCACCGGTACGACGGCGACATCCCCGGCTGGGGCGGGCTCGCCCAGCACGACCGGCTGATCCTCGGCGACTTCGACGGGGACGGCAAGTGCGACGTGTTCGTGTTCAACGGCGTGGACTGGTCGATGGCGTACCTCGGCCTGTTCCGCTCGACCGGCTCCGGGCTCGCGTACGTCCATCGGCACGACGGCGACGTACCGGGCTGGGACGGGCTGGCGCGGCACGACGAGTTCTTCGCCGCCGACATCGACGGAACCGGACGCTGTGACCTGTGGGCGTGGAACGACGAGGACTGGTCGACGGAGTACCTGGGCCGGATGCTCAGCTCGGGGACCGACCTGAAGGCGGACTACGTCGGCGACTGGGTGGGGGAGTGGAACCTCGGCTCCGTCGACCGGTTCGAGCCGGCCCGGATGACCGGGCGCAGCGGCCGGCCGCAGCTGTACGTGCACAACACCGACTGGTTCGGCGTCATCAACGGGCGCCGGGGCATCACGCTCGATCGCATCTACTACCGCTGGATCCACAACTACCGGCACGGCCGGAACTGGTAAGGACGCCGACGATGAAACAACCCAAAGGCACACAGACGGAACGGCCCGCAACGCGCGACCGCCGGCCCACGAAGACCCCGGCCGGAGAAACCCGACGGGCGTACTTTCCCAAACCAGCCCACGGTGGTCCCACCAAGCCGGATCCTGAACAGCGGGATGTGGGCGGCGGCCCGGATGTGAGTCGGGCGGCGAAGCCCGCGTACAACCGTGAGGCAGCGAGCCGCGAGTCGGCGGAGCAGCAGCCGTCGGGCGGGTACCCGGACCAGCAGGCTGCGCGTACCCGCCGCACCGGCGCTCCGGCCGAGCAGTACGTTCGCCTGCGGATCCGCGTCCGCGGTGATCGGCTCACGGTCGTGGACAGCCACCTGGTCGACGGCCCGCTGGCGCAGTCCGCGACGTTCCACGGCGCGAACGCGTACGAGGTCACGTACCACGACCGGCTGCTGCATGCCGGCACTGTCGCGGACCCGAACACGCAACGCTCGTTCCCGAGCCTGGACGGCCCCGAGGAACTGCGCGGCCACAACGTCACGCCGCGGGAGATCTACGAGTTCACCGCTCGCGTTCCCGCGTCCGACATCACCGAGCAGACCCGCGGCGGCATCCAGATCCGCCTGCACCGCATCGACGAACCCACCACCGCCGACCGGGTCGCAAGCACCCCGCTCGGCGCCCAGCTCGAAGGCCGCCTGACCCAGCTCGCCGAACTCACCGGCCTCCCCGAATCCACCCTCCCCACCGCCATCGACTCCCGAGGCGGCCACACGGCAACCGGCAACTGACCGGCAACTGACCAGCAACTGGCAATAGGCAATGGTGACCGGGGATGGGCCATGACCCGTCCCCGGTCGCCATTGCCTATCTCCGGTTCGGCGGAAACGATTCCAAGCGAGCTATGTACACGCTCTCGCAACGTTGCTAGATTCCGGGCTGATTTGACATCGATGTCAACCTCAGGGAGTGGTCGCGATGGTTTCGAGACGTGCGTTCCTGGCGGGCAGCGGTGCGGTGACGGCGGGTGGGTTCGGGGTTCTTCAACCCTTCGCGTCGACAGCGCAAGCCGCAGTTTCATCGACGTCCGGCAGCCCCGCTCGGCTGCTGCCGGAGTTCAGCCGCCCACGACACCTTGACTACGGCGACGTCAGCACAATCGGTGGGGCAGATCAGACCCTGCTGACAACGTTGCAAGGCGTCGTCAACCGAACCGAGCCCGAGTTGTACTTCCTCTACGACACGGGAACCGTGAGTGCCCCGGACGCCGCCTGGCTGTCCGACATGCACCTGCCGAAGAAGCTCTACAAGAACCCGCTGGACCTGGTCGCGAAGTACCGGCACCGGATCCGCGGCGCGATCGTCCACGATCCCGCCGTACCGGACTCGCTGAACATTGCGACCACGCTCGCCGGCCTCGAGAACGCCGTCGTCGCGGACGCCGACCAGGCGAAGGCGCACGGGCTGAGGATCGTGAAGGACCTGCGCGGGATGTTCGACGACGACCGCGTGAAGACGTACCGCTGGCAGCTGGACAACCTGTTCCCGCGGGTCACCAAGCAGCTCCTCGCCGGCCTGCCGCCCACCCAGGTGGTCGACGTCGAAGGCGTGCAGTGGCTGGAGATCGCCCGCGAGACCCAGCAGATCAGGGACTCCTCCAACCGCGGCGTCTACAACCTGGACGTGTCGGCCAAGCTCGGCAAGGAGGCCGTGTACGTCAGGTTCGCCGACTCGTTCACCGACGACGGCTGGGGTGGATCCGCGCGCACCTTCTCGGTGAAGGCTAACGGCACCGTGATCGCCTCCTTCGAACCCGGTACGCCGGAGGAGGAGCCGTACCTGTTCGACGGCTCGCACTCCTCGATCGGTGGTGAGGCCAACAGATTCGCCGACGGCGGCAACTACTGGATCTACAAGTTCGAGCCGCCGGCGGGTACGACGTCCCTGGTCGTCACCGCGGAGATGTGGAACCAGTACCTGGTCTCGGCCACCGACACGTCGCCGACCCGCGTCGAGCCGTTCCCGTACTTCCGCGACTACGTGGTGGCCACCAAGGCCCTGGTGAGCTGGCTACCACCCGGCGGCGCGACCGGCGACCTGCTGATCGAGCACTACGAGAAGTGGCCGACGTTGGCCCCGTACATGGGCTGGTTCGCGAACGACGTCTCCGGTGAATGGGACGGCGTCGACCTCGCGTCGAAGGGCGGCTCGCCCGTGGTCGCGGCCGACTTCTACATGAACGGCACCGTGCATGCGGGCTTCACCTCACCGATCTCGCCGAAGCCGCGCCCGATCCGGCGCATCGACAAGCCGAAGAACAAGGTGTACCTGACGCTGACGTTCGGCGAGGGCGACAACATCCAGTACTGCCAGCGTCGGCTGCGCGAGATCTGGGACGACCCGAAGCGCGGCCAAGTACCGACGAACTGGACGATCGACCCGCTGCTCGCCGAGGCCGGTCCGAACATCTACAGCTACTTCCAGCGGACCGCGACGTCGAACGACCTCCTGGTCTGCGGACCGTCCGGCGCCGGCTACACGTACCCGGCGTCGTGGAAGCCCGACGAACTCACGCAGTACCTGAAGATGTCCGGCTCGTTCATGAGCCGTACCGGGCTGGACATCGTGTACGCGTACAGCGGCCGGCAGGACAACACCTGGGTCCTGCTGTCCGAGGAGATCGCCAAGGGGTACGCCGCCAACACGCCGACCAAGGGCATCATGCAGACGTGGGACGGCGACACCCTGACCGCGAAGGTGGGTGGCATCCCGATCACCGGCGGCTGGGGCGCACCCGGCAAGGCGGCCGAGTTCAAGGCAGCGCTCGACCAGCGGATCGCGAGCTGGGACGGCGCCAGCCCGCTGTTCATCTCGGGGCTGATCGGCGCCTGGTCGTGGGCCCCGTCCGACATGGCCGAACTGGGCCCACTGCTCACCGACCCGTACGAACTGGTCCTCGCGAACACCTTCTACGACCTGCTCAACCGGGTGCTGTAGGCAACTACCAGCGGTGGGCGACGTCCACCACGAGACGGGTGTTCGAGCCCGGCCCCGCCAGCGTGAAGACGCGGAACGGGAGCCGGGCGCGGACGCCCAGCCCGATCGTGGTCTGCCCCTCGAAACTGCCCGCGAACGCCACTTGGCGGAACGTGCTGTACCCGGTCACGTTCGCCAGTTCCCGGCCGTTCGCCGGGGTGTACGTCGGCGTGCCGGCCGCACTGTACGACGGTGCGCGCACCACGACCTGCAGGCGTGCGTCGCCGCGGAGCGGGACGGCGGCCCCGGAGCCGTCCTGCCGTACGGTGCCGACGTACCGGACGTCGTACCCCGCGGATCGTCCGCGCAGGTCGATCACGAGCCGGTCGTAGCAGGCGTGCCGGCCGGTTCGGACGCCTGTCACCGGCGACTGCACCATCCGGCTGTTGCTCTCGGGCAGCGATCCCCAGCCCGACGGGCAGGAGGTCACGGTGGTTCGGGGGGCGGCGGACGATCCGGCGACTGAGCTGGCGACCGGAGCTGCGAATGCAGCCGCCGGGACTGTCAGTACCGCGAGTGCGGCGAGGATCGTCTTGGGGGTGCTGTGGCGAATCTTCATGATGATGTCCCCCCTTCAGGACTTACTCATTGGACGCTCGGTACGGCGGATTGGTTGACTGCGCAGATGACGCCTGCCGAGCTCCTCGACGTGTTCCAGCGCCGCATCCGGCTTCCGGACGCCGACGCGATTCCGGGCTGGAAGCAGGAGCATGTCGGGCCGGACGGTGCGGTTCATCGCTCGTACGTCGAAGGCACCGATGGCGCCGGGTTTGTGGAGTCGCCGCGCGGGCTGGGCATGGACCCCGACGCGGTGATCGCGCAGGAGGTGGCGTTCTTCCGGGAGCGGGGCCTGCCGTTCGAGTGGAAGACGTACGCCTATGACGAGCCGGCCGATCTGGGAGAGCGGCTGGAGCGGCACGGGTTCACGAAGGGCGACCCGGAGACGCTGATCCTCGGCGAGGTCGACCGGATTCTCGAGCGTCCCTCCGCGCTGCCGTCGAAGGTCCGGGTGCGGGAGGCGGAGGGGCCGGACGACTACCACCGGATCGCCGTACTGATGGACATGCTGTGGCACAACGGGCTCGAGCGGGTCGAGGAGCGGCTGGCGGCCGAGGCGCGGATGTTCCCGGACCGGCTGTCGGTGTTCCTGGTCGAGGACGTCCTGCAGGGCGGGCCGGCGCTCTCGGCGGCGTGGATCCGGTTTCACCCCGGCACCGGCTTCGGCAGCCTGTGGGGTGGCGGCACGCTTCCGGAGTGGCGGCGGCAGGGGCTGTACTCCACTCTCCTCGTGCACCGCGCCCGGCTCGCCAAGGACCGCGGCTACGAGTTCCTCCGCGTCGACGCCTCCGAGAACTCCCGCCCCATCCTGCAAAAACTCGGCCTGTACGGCGTCACCACCACGACGCCGTACCAATGGACACCCTGACCTGACCTGCGGAACGACCGGTCGAGGCTGTACGTTGCCGTCATCATGGCCCTGAAAATCGCTTCTCGCTTCCGCCGGCTGCTGCAGCGCCCCGGCTCGATCGATCTCGGCCCGTACGAACGGCTCACCCAGCTGGTCGGCGAGGCGGAGGAATCGGTCCTCTCCCTGACCGACGAAGAGCTCACCGAGGCGGCCGCGGAGCTGCGGACCACCGGCGGCCTGCACGAGGACGAGCAGATCGAGTTCCTC
>DASSDE010000930.1:0-6047 GCA_035697365.1 Kribbella sp.
GCGGGCTTACCCGACCGCAGTCACGTCCAGCAAGATCGCGCTCTCGGGCCATTGCGCGGGCATCAGCACCCCGACCGCGGCGAGGGCGGCGCCGTTCAGTTCCACGCTTCCACCGTCGGCCGACCACGCCGTGGAGCGCGAGTCGGGCCCGGGTGTCGTGACCTTGCCGATGCGGTACGTGGTCTGCGGGTCCAGCCCGGGCAGCCGTACGCGACCGACGGCGGAGGTCACCGACTGCTTCGTCTGGACGACACTGAAGACCGCGCGCGACCCGTCCTGCGCCACTACGCCGTGCACGAGTACGTCCTCGGGACCACGGTCGGCACGGACCACGCGGCCGGTGTGCAGCAGCGGCCGCAGTTCCTTGTGCAGCGCGACCCAGCCCTTCAGCTCCGCGCGCTCCTCAGGGCTCGCCGAAGCGATGTCCCATTCGATGCCGAAATGCCCGAACAGCGCGGTGATCGCGCGGAACGACAGCGTCTGGGTCCGGCCGGTGGTGTGCGCCCGCGGCGGTCCGACGTGGCAGCCGATCAACTCCGGCGGCAGCAGCAGTTGCGTGTAGCGCTGGATCGTTTGGCGCTCGAGCGCGTCGTTGCTGTCGCTGCCCCAGATCCGGTCGGTGCGTTCCAGGATGCCCAGGTCGACGCGCGCGCCGCCGGACGAGCAGGACTCGATCTCCAGGCCCGGGTGCCGGCGCTTCAGCTCGTCGATCAGCCGGTACACGGCAGCGGTCTGCTCGTGGATGCCCGCCGTACCTGTGTGCTGGTTGCCACCGTCAACGAAGTCGCGGTTGTGGTCCCACTTCAGGTACGCGATGTCGTACTCGCCGAGGATGCTGTCAAGCCGCTCGAGGATGTAGTCGTACGCCGCAGGGATACCGAGGTTCAGGCCTTGCTGGTGGCGCGCGGTCGGCGGCATCCGGTCGCCGGTGGCGAGGATCCAGTCCGGGTGTTCGCGGGCCAGGTCCGAGTCCGGGTTCACCATCTCCGGCTCGACCCAGAGCCCGAACTGCAGGCCGAGGCTCTTCACATGGTCGACCAGCGGGTGCAGGCCCTTCGGCCAGATGCCTTCGTCGA
Source organism: Kribbella sp. (assembly GCA_035697365.1). Classification (GTDB taxonomy): domain Bacteria; phylum Actinomycetota; class Actinomycetes; order Propionibacteriales; family Kribbellaceae; genus Kribbella. Next base: position 1,077 of record DASSDE010000930.1, read on the forward strand.
CGTACCAGTCACCGAGGCCGGCGTGGTCGTCGCGGCGGCCGCGGAACCAGCCGTCGTCCAGCACGAACCGCTCCGCACCGACCTCGGCGGCCGCGTTCGCGAGCGCCTTCAGCTTGTCCAGGTCGAGGTCGAAGTACACGGCCTCCCAGGTGTTCAGTACGACGGGGCGCTCGGTCTTCGGGTGCTGCGGACGAGCGCGCAGGTACTCGTGGAAGCGCGTCGACAGTTCGTCGAGGCCGGCGCCGTACGAACCGTAGATCCACGGGGTGCTGTAGGTGGCGGCCGGCTCGATGCGACCCTCGCCCGGCAGCAGGAGTTCGCCGCCACCGACCACGGCGTACCCGCTCATGCCGCGTTCTGCGTACGAACGGTGGTTGCCGCTCCAGGCGGTGTGCACGCCCCACACCTCGCCGGTGCGGAAGCCGAAGCCCTCGGTGCCTGCCAGGAGCAGGAGCGTGGCGTCGGCGCCGGTACGGCCGCGGCGGTTGTCGCGGATGTGGGCGCCCTGCGTGAACGCGTGCCGCTGCGGGTGCCGTTCGCCGATGTGGCGGCCGGTCAGGTCGAGCAGCTCGGTCGCCTCGGTCGGCACCGGCAGCGCCAGGTACAGCCCGTCGACGGTGTACGGCGTCGTACCGGTGTTGGTCAGGTCGGCTTTGGTCTTCACCAGGCCGGAGCCGGTGAGCTCGATCGTGAGCTTGAGCTCGAGGCCCGCGTCGGCTGCCTCGACCTGTACCGTGTTGCCGGTCCGCGCGACGTTCGTCAGGCGGAAGCTGGCGGAGAAGTCCTGGCCGTCGCGGTGCCCGTTCAGGCCGGGCAGGCCGAACCAGCCGGCCGAGTACTCCGGCACAATCGCGATCGGGAGGTTGCCGTCCAGGCCGTTGCCGTCCTGGACCGCGCCGGCGCCGCGCCGGAGTTCGAGCAGAGCGTTCCCGGTCAGCTCACCCAGATCCGCACCCCAGTGCAGGACGGACGGAAGAGCAGGACCGGAGCAGTCGAGCACCAGGCTGACACCGCCGGCCCGGAGCTGCAGAATCTCGATGTTCGACACTGTTGATTCACACTGCTTTCTGATTGATTTCAGGACGGAACTATTTACCCCGCCAGCCCGGTTGTCAATGCTTCACGAAGTTAAGTAAATAGCTTAGGGCTCTCTACAACGAAGGAACAGGGATTTCCTCAGCGCCCGAGGCTCCGCTTCCGGACCGATCGCAGCCAGTTGTCGACCGTTGTCACGTCCGGCGTCGCCGGCAGCACCGTGTGCTCCAGCGCGTTGTCGAGGTCCTTGTGCAGCTGCAGTCGCCAGCGCTCGACCTCGTCCCATGGCAACTCGCCACGCTTCACAGCCAGCAGGCGTTCGCGGTGTGGGCCGACGTCGACGATCAGTGTTGCCTCAAGCAACAGTACGCGGGCCGAGAGGAGCAGCCGGATCAGGTGCATGACGTGCTTCCACTTCGGCGCGCCGTCGCGACGGAAGTCCGTCTCGAGCTTCTTGAACTGGCTGAGCACGTAACCCGAGTACGTCTGGTAGGCCAGCTGGGACAGGAATGACCGGCGGAGGTTGACCAGTTCCTCGCCGAGCTCGGTCTGGCGGACGACGAGAGGCGAGTGCAGGACCTCGAGCAGGTTCGGGTTCGACTTGAGCGCGAGCTCGCAGAACCGCTCGACCTCCCACGAGAACCACTCGGGCTCGGGTCCATCCACGTGCGTCGGCGGCTTCGCGAGCGACCAGAACGCCTCGGTCGGCGCGACGTACACGCCCCGGGTGTCGGTGTCGGACTGGTCGGTGTCGAGCCCGAACGCGCGTGATCCGACCACCGCGGCATAGATCGTGTGCTCGCGCACCAAACGATCGCCGTCCGGCTGATCGAGCTCGATCGCCTCACCCTGGTACGCCGTCCGCAGGCTGAGCTGATCGCGCCGCGCCACCGTCTGCCGCCCGTCGACGAGCCGAACTGTGTAGCGCCCGTCCGCGGTGGTCCCCGCCACCCGCCCGGTCGCCCCACGCTGCGCCGTACCACCCCGATCATCCGGCGCAGCGACCCGAACCACCACCTGCGTACCCACCGGCAACTGCGGTCCCTGCACCGACATGCCGCCATCTTCCCCGACCACCGGCCCACCACCTCCCCACCCGACAGCCGGCACGCCCTCACACCCCCGCCCTCGCCTTCACACCCGCCCTCGCCCCTCGTCCCCGGCCGCCATGTTGGCCCGGCTCCGGACCGCCAGGCCATCACAATTCCGCACCTCGGCGCGCCCTGAGCGCGCGGAGGTGCGCGAGACGCCGATTGTGATGGCCTGGGGACCCAGAACGCGCTCTTGACAAATTTTCCTGTCAATTGGAGATTGCTGTCATGATGCGCTACGTCGAGGAGCCCGAGAAGGTGCGGCTGGCGCTGTCGCCGATCCGGCGGCGGCTGCTCGAGCTGCTCCGGGAGCCGTCGTCGGCGACTCAGCTCGCAGCGACCCTCGAGTTGCCGCGGCAGCGGGTCAACTATCACCTGCGGGAGCTCGAGAAGGCCGGCCTCGTGGAGCTCGTCGAGGAGCGGCAACGGCGCGGCTTCACCGAGCGGATCCTGCGGGCGTCGGCCGGCCTGGTGATCGATCCGGCGGTGATGGGCAGCGCCTTCACCACCATCCAGGACCAGTACGCCGCCGAGCACCTGGTCGAGGTCGCCGCGGGGACCGTACGGGACGTGGCGCGGATGCAGAGCGCCGCTGACGCGGACGGGAAGCGGCTGCTGACGTTCACGGTGGAGGCCGAAGTGCGGTTCGCCGAGCCTGGCGACGTACACCGGTTCACCGACGCGCTGACGGCGGCGATGCAGCGCGTGGTCGAAGAGTTCGACAGCGCGGGCGGGCGGCCGTACCGGCTGGTCGCGGGTGGTCACCCGGCGCCGTCCCAAAGTCCTTGAGGAGAGTCATGAAGATCGTGGTCACGATTGCCGCTCCGGTAGCGACGGTGTGGAGCGCCCTGCGGGACAGGGACAAGATCCGGCACTGGCACGGCTGGGAGTACGAGGGCGGCCTCGACGAGGAGATCGAGCAGATCTACTTCACCCGGGCGATCGAGGACGGCACGACTCTGCGGCTCGGGAACGGTGACGAGTTCGCGGTCGAGGCGGTCGAGGGCGGTTCGCGCGTCACGCTGACGCGGGCGCCGCTCGGTACGGATCCGGACTGGGACGCGTACTACGACGATGTCACCGAAGGCTGGACCACCTTCCTCCACCAGCTCCGCTTCGCCCTCGAACGCCATCCCAGCGACGCCCGGCACACGCTGTTCTTCTCCGGAACCGGTCGGACCTCCCCGATCACCGAGTTCGGTCTGGACCACCATCCGGTCGGCGCGACGGTGGAGCTGGATCTCGTCGGCGAGCGGGTCAAGGGCGAGATCTGGTACGCCTCCGAGCACCAGGTCGGCCTGACCGTCGATGCCTGGGGCAACGGCCTGCTGGTCCTCAGCCACATCCCGCCCGGCGACCAGAAGCCGGACGGCGCCACCATGGCCGTCCTCTCCCTCTACGGCGACATCGATCGCCCGGAGGTCGAGAGCCGCTGGAGCGAGTGGTGGGTGGAGCGCTACCCCGCTAACGACAGGAGGTAGTGCCTGACCCGGCGGTGACAGGGCGCAAAGGTGTCACGACTCTGTGTCTATGCGGCGTGGTTACCGGGAAGTATCAAGCCGACGGTGATCGGGTGGGGGTCCTGACGGTCACTGAACTCCGGCGAGAGAGGCCTTCCGGTGCGAAACCCGAGAAGTCGTCGAGTGTCAGCAGCTGTGCTCCTACTGTCCCTGACCGGGCTCGGCCTGGTCGCTCCCCCGGCGCACGCCGACGGTCCCGGATCCGGGACGCCGTACGTCGTGACCGTTGGGGACTCCTACATCTCGGGCGAGGCCGGCCGCTGGGCCGGGAGCTCGAACGAGTCCGAGGCGCCGGCGGACGCGCTCGGTGCGCATGCCTACCACGACAACGCCGCCCACACCGCCGAGCAGATCCCGAAGTGCCACCGCAGCCTGTCCGCGGAGGCGTACCTCGGCGGCGGGATCGGCGGGCTGAACCTGGCCTGCTCCGGAGCCCGCACCACGACCGGCACCGGCAGTGACTTCAAGCCGGGCATCGACTTCTACGACGACGGCGCCGGCCACCTCGGCCAGGCGAAGCTGCTGCAGCAGTTCGCCACGAGCCACAACGTCAAGCAGGTGGCCGTCTCGATCGGCGGCAACGACTTCAACTTTGCGTCGATCGTCACCCAGTGCGTGCAGGCCTTCCTGCTGTCACCGTCCTGGGACCCCGACTACTGCCGGGACGACTCGTCGGTGGTCGCCAACTTCACCGCCGCCAACATCACCGCCGTCCGCGCCAAGATCGCGGCCGCGTTCCAGAACCTCCGGACAGCAATGCGGAACGCCGGCTACGGCGACAGCGCCTGGACTCTCGTCGTCCAGACGTACCCGTCACCGATCCCGGCCGCGAGCGGATTCCGGTACAGCCAGTCCGGCTACACGCGGCAGAGCACCGGCGGCTGCGGCTTCTGGAACGCGGACGCCGACTGGGCGAACAGCACCGCTCTGGTCACGATCAACAGCACCGTCCGCGACGCAATCGGCCAGTCCGGACTCGGCAACGCACGCCTGCTCGAACTCCAGTCCGCGTTCAACGGCCGCCGCCTGTGCGAGAAGAACGTCGGCCTGTACGAGGAGGTCGGCCTCAGCTCCTGGACACAGCCGACCGCCGTCGACAAGACCGAGTGGATCAACCAGATCCGCACCGTCACCACGATCGGCTCGAACTACTTCATCCAGGAGTCCCTGCACCCGAACTACTGGGCGCAACTCGCGCTCCGCAACTGCCTGCGCCAGGCCTACACCCAGAATCGCGCCGGCACCTGCACCATCGCCGGCACCGGCCTGGTCAACGGCGAACCCCGGATGACCCTGAACTGACCGGTGGCTCCTCGCTGCGCACC
>DASSDE010000931.1:0-4453 GCA_035697365.1 Kribbella sp.
GTGCTGCCGCCATTGGCGGAATCCGGCCCAGGTCATTTGAGCGCTCCCTTGAACGGCTTGTCGTCGGCGCGGTGCACCAGGCAGTACGCGTACTTGACCTGCTTCGGGTCCGACCACCAGGAGTGGTCCGGCGACCCGGACCAGGTGGTGAACCCGGGTAGCCTCGGAATCCCTTGTTTACAGACCTTCTGAGCCTGCGCGATGACCGCCTCGTCGCCCGGCCACCGCGTGCCGGCGGCGTAGATCGTCGGGTAGCCGAAGATCTGTGCCCAGTGCCATTCGCTGCAGCTCACGATCGCGACGGTGCCGGTGAGCTGGCCGTCGGGCCGGTTCTGCACGCAGGTCCCGATCGGTGCGTTCTGGCTGATGTTCCGGGCGAACAGCGCCATCGGTACGGCGGCCGGCTTCTTCGGCGCATCGGGTTTGGTCACCCCACCGGCGGTCAACACGATGCCGTCGGTGCGGTGGACCACACAGGCGGCGTAGTTCTCGTACGCGGTGTTGTTCTTCCCGTTGTTCCAGTCCTTGGCGCCCGCGTAGATTGCGTTCACGGTGTAGCCGGCGTTCGTCAGGTGCTGCTGGGTGAGCGCCTCACCGCACCGGAAGTATGCGAGTGCGTTCGCCTGGGCGTCGCCCGGGTAGGGCGAGGGCACCTTGGCGATCGGTACGTACGCAACCACCTCGCCCCAGTGCGGCTCGTCGCAGTCGCCTTTGTTGAGCGCGGTCGGCTTGTTCAGCCAATCGCTGTCCTGCTTGCCCAGGCAGGTCCCGACCGGGGCGTTGTCGACGATCTTCTCGTTGAACACGTTGACCTTCCGCGGCCACCAGTGCCATGCGCCGAGGGCGATCAGTGCGAGCACCACGACCAGGGCCGTGATCCGGCGCCGACGGCGGGTCCGCGGGGACACCGGCGGCGAGACCGGTCGTGGAGCGGGCACCGGCTTGCGCTTCTTCTGCGTCTGCGCGGCCGGTTTGCGTTTGTCCTGCTTCTGGGTCTGATTCCGGGTCTGAGTTCGGGCGGGCGCGGTCGCGGAGTGCTTGCGGCCGAACGTCCCGTTCGAGATCTCGGCGAGCATCTGGTCGATCTCCGCGCGCACGCTCGACGAGGTGGTGTCGCGGCGGACGTTGCGCAGCAGGCGCTGTGCGGCGCCTTTGCCCTGAGTACGGTGGATGGTGAGGACGCGGGCGCGGAAGTCCCGGATCGCTTTCTGGGTCTCGAGGAACGCGTCCCGGTTCTCGTTGATCAGGTCGTGCTCGCGCTGGTCGATCGCCAGCTCCGTGGCCAGGTCGAGCCAGGTCTCGACGCGGCCGTCGCCGTCCTGGCCGTTGTTCATCAGGTCGACGGCGCAGTTGTTGAGCAAGATGGCGACCTGGTCGTGCAGCGCCGAGGTGCGATGGTTCTCCTTCGGCGGGAGGAGCGCGTCCAGGCGTCGCAGCTTCGGCAGCAGGTCGATCTGGATCTCGGCGACGATCCCGTCGGCCGGCTCGTCGCCGATCCGGCGGCCGAGTACGGTGCGGCGTTCCTCCAGGTCCTCGTAGAACGGTGCGGCAGCCGTTTCGAGCAGGCGCCGGTGCAACTGCTCTGCCTGAGGGAACTTGCGAGCCACCTTGACGAGCGGCCCGGCCCGAAAGACCGGGCCGGTGGTGGCGAGGTCGACGGCCGGTTGCACCAGCGTCCGCGGCAGCTCGCGCTCGATCCCGGTCACGGCCGCACCGTCGAGTTGGCGGTCGTCGAGCGCGCGCACCCTCGACTCCAGGTGGGCAGCAGTGGCACCGACGACCTTGGACCAGGACTGCCAGGCGCGGCGCCACTCGGCGTCCGGCGTACCGCTGTCCTGCTCGCGGGCGATCGCGTCGCTGTGCGCGGTGACCGCGGCGTCATGGTTCTGATGTACGGCGGGAGCGCAGCCGCACTGGGAGACGTCGTCGCCCCAGGGAGCGAACATCTCGTGGACCAGGCGCCGGCGCGGGTCGCCGAGGATCAGGTCGCAGGCCGCCTGGATCTCGTGCGGGTCGCGCGAGGTCGCCGTACCGAGGTCGATGTCCGCACCGACCTCGAGCGCAGCGCGCAGGCGTTGCGCAACCTGTCGCGTGGTGCGGGCGTCGGCGTCGGCGAGCAGACCGCTGACCCGAAAGGCGTTCCGGCGGTAGAGGTCCGGACCGGCCAGCCTTCGCAACTCGTCGACAATCGGATCCGGCACCGGCTCACCCCCAGGGACACGAGCCGACCGGGCTGCCTGCTCGTGACCTCAACCCTGGCACCCGAAGAGGACGCTTTCAGCCGTACTCAGACCGGTCTGGACCCGCTCTGGATCCCCCATGGACGCCCCATGGACCGAACCTGCATTGTGAGGGGGTCCTCGGACGCCCTCTCAGACCGTGTTCATCAGGTCGAGGGCGGACTGCTGGCGGGCGGCGTCGAGTTTGTCGACCGGTCCGGACCAGCGCAGGCCGTACTGGTCCATCGGGGTCCGGTCGGCGGCGTACGCGCGGTCGGCCTGGCGTTGCAGGTACGACGTGTAGGGATGGTCCGAAAGGGCAGCGTTGAGTTTGCCGAGGCCGCGGACGTGCGCGCCCTTGAAGGACGGTCCGTCACCACCACAGTCGCCGTCCTCGCACGGCTCGCGGAGGATGCCGTCCGCGGTGTGCAGCGACGCGGCGGTCGTCGACGCGTCCGCGAGCTGCCGGGCGCTGGTCAGGTACGCCGAGTTGTTGGTTGCCTTGGACAACTCGGTGAGCGCGCCGATCAGTACACCCTGGTTGTACGTCCAGGCGGTCTGGCCGTTGTTCTTGCACGTGGACAGGTCGATGCCGTCGTTCACCAGCTGCGAGCTGTTGATCATCCCGGTCTGCTGGAACCAGGTCCACCCGGCCTGCGCGCGTTGCAGGTACGTCGAGTCGCCGGCGATCCGGGTGTGCAGCTGTGCGTTCAGCTGGATGTAGAGCGAGTTCGAGATCGCGTTCTTGTACGTCTTCGCCTCGCTCCACCAGACGCCGCCACCGCAGGTGTTGTCCCAGTACGCCGCCATGTGGTCCGCGTCGGCGCGCGCGGTCTGCAGGTACCGCGCATCACCGGTCAGGTCGTACGCCGCGACCCACGCCAGCCCCCACCATCCGGTGTCGTCGATGTAGTCGTTGCGGAACTGGCCCTCGAACTGGTTCAGGTTCAGGTCGTACGTCTTGCCGATCGCGTACTGGTAGCTGGTCATCCCGCTGACCCGGATGTTGTCGATCAACGCGTTCAGCGCATTCGCCGAGTTCCACCAGCCGGTGGTGTCGAACAGGCCGGTGGACAGGTTGTAGTCCTGCATCAGCGCGGTCGCGGCCGCCGTACGACGATCCCACGCGTTCCAGGTCGTACGGGCCCAGGGGGTACACGCGATGTCGGCGCGGTCGCCGGCCTTGCCGCAGGCACGGAGGGCGCCGACGCCGAGGTTGTTCCAGTCGTCGACGTTGTACATCTGCGTGCGCCAGCCGTTCTGGCCCGCTGGGATTGCGGTGTTGCCGAGACGGCTGCCGGCGGACCACGTACGGCCGCCGTCCATCGAGCGGTCCAGCCACACCTCGTCGCCCGGGCTGCCGTTCTCGATCGAGGCCCAGCCCATCGCGGCGTCGTCGTCGAAGTGCAGCGTGATCGTCCGGCCGAACAGCGTGCCGGAGACCGGTGCGCGGTCCTTCGTCGCGAGGCCGGGGTCGCGCGCGTCGCAGTACTTGTTGCAGATCGTTGCCTGGGTCGTCATGTTCACCGGTGGGGTCTCGGCCGGCGCTGGCGGTACTGGTGCGCCGAGGGGTGCGAGTAACAGGGCGAGGCTGGAAACGATTCCAACGGACATCGGATCTCCCTGGGGCGGTAGGAAGAGGATGTCACCGACCGTAGGCGGCGCTCAGCAGCGCGTCAAGAGCCGAACGGCGGATCAGAACTGCAGGAGGGCGGTGAGGATCGCGGCGGTGGTGAGGAGCGTGCAGGCGATCGCGAAGCGGCGGCCGCGGGCGCGGCGGCGGGCGATGGCGGTCCGGTCGGGGCGGGTGCTGCACGGGTCGAAGCCGAGCTCGTCGGCCGGTGCGAGGACGCTGCCGAGCCGCGCGAAGACCGGCCGGCGCTCCGCCTGCCGGGTCGCCTCGTCGACGACCCGGCGGCGCATGAACTCCCGGTGCCGCGTCGCCGGAACCCTGACATCCAGCGGAACGACCAGGCTCGACGGGAGCACGAGCTCGGACGGCAGCGGCAGCCCGGGCGGAAGCGCCCGCTGGACCACTCCGTGTGCGGCCGCCACCCGCCTCGCCCGGCTGATCGAAGGCGGGAGGATCAGGTAGGCGAGGTGGACCAGCGACCGGTAGTCGTCGAGCAGCAGTGCCTCGATCAGCGGTTCTTCCCGGGTCGGCCCCTGAACGGGACCGGGGACGATCGGCGTTTCGACCGTGGCGGACATGCAACTCCTCGATTTCGGCGTAC
>DASSDE010000932.1:0-3245 GCA_035697365.1 Kribbella sp.
TACCTCCGACCGAGACCACGTTCGGCGAGGTGGCCGGGTAGCTCTGGACGTTGCCGAGGTCGCCGGACGACACGGTGACGGCGATCCCCGGGTGGTCGTAGTAGTGGTCGTAGTACGTCTCGAACGGCAGTTCACCGTCGATGCCGTACGAGTTGGAGATCGCCACCGCGCCCAGGGAGGCAGCGATGTCGACAGCCTGGCCGAGATTCGGCGAGCTGTTGCTGTCTGCCTGGACGAGCAGGATGTGGCAGTCCGGACAGGCCGAGGAGACCGCATCCAGGTCGAGGGCCGTCTCGATGGACCAGCCGGCATCCTCTTGCGGGTAGTCCGTTCCGCCGCGCTGGTCGACCTTCCGGAAACAGCCGTTGTCCGTCGTGCACGGCGACAGGCCGTAGTGCGCCCGGAACACGGCCAGATCGGACTCGGCGTTCTGGTAGCCGAAGGCGTCGACGATCGCTACGGTCCGCCCATCGCCACCGTCGGGCAGGGCGTACGCCGACTTGATCTCGCTCGGCCCGAGCGAGCCGGGCAGCGGCCCGGCCGTGCGCTGCGCCAGCCCGCCGTGATCGGCGGCCCGCCCGACCGCGTAGCAGCGCGCCAGTGGCGTCGAGCCGTCGGCGGCCGTCGCTGCAACGTTGCAACCGGCCGGCACCGTGCGACTTCCACGCGGACCGCCCGTCGTCGCGCTGCCCGACGTCGCGCTGCCGGACGTCGGGCTGCCCGGCGTTGAACTGCCGGTCGTTGGGTCGCCGGCCGCGACTGCCTCGGGGGCCGCCACTGCCGATACCGTCACCGCGGACGTCACCAAGGCAGCGATCGTGGTCAGGGCCACCGCGAACGTCCGGACCCTTCGGCCACGTCTTGTCATCCCACCAATAGGTCTTCTCGTGCGTTGCACGCCTCACCCCTCGCTCACTCTCCGGCGGGACAGTCCCGTCGGCTCGTCCTGCTCACAACCAGCCCGCCCGCGCGGCGTGCAGACCGGCCTGGAAGCGCGTCTCAGCCCCCGAGGCCGCCATCAGCGCCGCGATCCGCCGCCGGGTGGTTCGATGACTCCAGCCGAGATGCCGTGCGATCGCCTGGTCCTTCATCCCGCTGGCCAGCAGCACCAGCACGCGCCGATCGTTCTCGGTCGGTTCGAACGTGCCGTCCTCCTGGGCGGCCCGCAACGAATCGGGCGCGGTCAGCGGCGTCGCCTGCTGCCACAACTGATCGAAGACGAGCAGCAGGACATCGAGCAGGCTGCAGGGATGCACGACGATCGCACTCGCGATGTCGCCCTGGTCGATGGACAGCGGCATGAACGCCGTCCGGCGGTCGAAGGTCGCCAGCTTCAACGGCAGTTCGGACGTCACGCGGGCCTGCTCGCCCGCGGCCACGTACCGCAGGATTGCGGTCACCGCGTTCGGCGCCTGGTCCAGTGCGGCCCGGTCGTAGATCGCCTTGCAGGTCACGCCCCTGGCCAGCACCTCGAATTCGAGGTCGTTGGTGTCCGGGCCAGTCGCTGCGACGTACGGCGGGGTGTCCAGGACCTGCACCTCTTCGGCGGCAGCGCGCTGGAGCTGGTCGAAGCGGCTCAGCACCGCGTCGGCACCGCTGACGATCTCGATCAGTTCGGTCGGACCCGTACTGCGGCCCGAGCGGAAGTCGGCGACCCAGGCCGTCGCGAGTGCGCGGATCCGCTCGAGTTCGAGCTCCTGGCGTCGCACCAGCGTCTCGAGAGCCGCATCCGGTGCCACCGGCAACGACTGGGGCGTCGGCATTTGCGACCTGGTGATCGGCCTGGACTGCATCCGCTGCGAGGACACCACGTCGCCTCCCTGATGGTGCGCCGGGACTCACCGCCCGGGCTCGGCCGGTAGCAGTCTCGTCAGCACGGCATCAGGGTGTCCAGCACCTTGTCTGGCCTACGTAGGCCACGGCCAGAACTGGCCACTCGGTGCCCGCACGACATCGGGGCGCCACGACGTGGCGCCCCGATGGTGACAACCTTCCTATTACCTGTAGATAACCTTGTAGACCGCGCCCGGGCCGAAGACCGGGCCCGCTACGTACAGCTGGCCCCAGCGATTGAAGGCTGCGCCACCCGGTAGGTTCAGCTGGTTCTTGACCAGTTCGCGCTTGTACCCGGCGGTGTGGTGCCGGCCCGGGTACTGCAGGAACAGGCCGCCGATGGTCGAACCACCGGACTCGAACGCGAGCCAGCTCGCCTTGGCCAGCTCCACGACCGCGAGGGTCCCGTGCGGTCCGCCGGCCAGGTCGACGATCGACGTGTAGCCGTCGGCGTACCGCTTGCAGTTGCCCTTGGTCGGCCTGACCGGGTCACACACCGCACCCACCGAGCCCGGCTTGATCCGCCAGATCTGCGAAGTGCCCGGCGTCGCGGGGAAGCCGCGGAGCTCCCCGACGTACCAGTAACCGTCCGAACCGACCGTCACCGAGGTGGCGACCGCCTCGGCGACGAACGGCGTGCCGGCCGGCGGAGCCTCGTCACCGAGACCGGCCGGGACCTTGACCGTCCGCGGCTTCAGCCGGGCGACGGTCTTCACGTGGCCGTTCGGCCAGACCCGCAACAGGTCGTTGTTGGCCGCGTCGGACACCAGAACCGTGCCGTCGTTCAGGGCCGCGACGCCGAACGGGTTCGACTCGGTCGGCGAGTCGGCCTGGTTGTACGGGTCCGGATCGTGCGCCTGGTACTTGCCGATGTCGGCGACCTTGACCGGCGCCTTGCCGTACCGCATCCGGTAGAGCGTCGCGCCGCCTGGAACCGGGGGCTGCCCCGGCTCACCGCCCGCGCCGGTCAGCGCGTACGTCGTACCCCACTTGTTGGTGTCGCTCGCGGGCGGGAAACCACCCGTGCCCGGCACGGTGCCGAGCTTCAGCGTCCGGCGCCCGTCGGTCACGTACACCGATCCGTCGGTGACGCTGTAGATAACCTTGTTCGCCCACGTCGAGACGCCGCGTGGACCGTTCAGGCCGGACGCCACCGGTTTCAGACTCGAATGGTTGCCGCCGGCGTTTGCCTGTCCGGCCACCAGTACGGAACCGGCGAGCGCCAGCGCCGCGAGTGCGGCAATGCGTGTTCGTACCCCCATGCGTAACTCCCCCTGCGGCTACGTCTCCCCAGCCGTGGATCCCCCTCCACAGACGACCCCATCGCAACACGAGGTCACGATTTGGTCAACGGGAACGCAGGAAATCAGCGCAGCAGTGGGTCGATCGCCGCGGCGATGAACAGCAACGCC
>DASSDE010000933.1:0-4046 GCA_035697365.1 Kribbella sp.
CGGGCGTTGGAGATCGTCACGTCGATCGCCTCCGCCATGAGCCCCGCCCCAGGCCGGCAGGTCGTTGTGGACGTCGAGAGCGTCGCCTCGATCATGCAAGTCACCCAGCGAACCGGCCGCCGCATGCTGAAGGAGCTGGTGGACGCAGGTCTGGCCTGGCCGTTGCCACCGGCCCGTTCCACCGGTGGTGGCCGGCCACGCCAGCAGTTCCGGCTGTTGACCGAAAAGCTCGACTGACCGCCCTGGGAGGGTGCTGTGCAGACACCACAAGCCGACCGCCTCTATGCCCGCGCCAAGCAGGTCATTGCGGGTGGAGTGTCCAGCGACGCACGCCGTGCCGAGCGGCCGCTGTTCGTGGACCACGCCAACGGTGCTGAGCTGTGGGACGTGGACGGCAACCGCTACGTCGACTACGTACTCGGCCAGGGCCCCAACCTCCTGGGCCACGCCGCACCGCTGGTTGCCGACGCCGTGTCGGCCCAGGTACGCCGCGGTGTCGCGTACTCCGCGCAACACGAACTGGAGGCACAGGTCGCCGAGCGTCTGTGCAACATGGTCCCGGCCGCAGAGCTGGTCCGCTTCAACACGGTCGGCTCCGAGGCGGTGCACGGAGCGATCAGGCTGGCCCGCGGACACACCGGACGACCGAAGATCGTGAAGTTCGAAGGCAACTACCACGGCTGGCTCGACCCGGTTCTCTACAGCGTGCACCCGGACCTCGCGCTCGCCGGCGACGCCCGGCACCCGACTGCCGTCGGCGGTACGGCCGGTCAGCCGCGCCACGACGCGGACGACCTGATCGTGCTGCCGTACAACGACCTGCCGGCCGTCGCTGCGGTGCTGCAGGAGTGCGGTGACGACATCGCCGCCGTCATCCTCGAGCCGCTGCTCTGCAACACCGGCTGCATCACTCCCCAGCCCGGCTACCTCGAGGGACTGCGCGAACTGACTCGGCAGCACGGTTCGCTGCTGATCTTCGACGAGATCATCAGCGGCTTCCGGGTCGCTCCGGGTGGTGCCGGGGAGCTGCTCGGCGTCGTACCGGACCTGGCCACGTTCGGGAAGGCGATGGCCGGCGGGATGCAGGTGTCCGCGCTGGCCGGCTCGCGGGCGGTGATGAGCGCGATCGCCGACGGCAAGGTCGCGCACGCGGGTACGTTCAACTCGCACCCGGTCGCGATGGCGGCAGCGGACGCCGTACTGACCCATCTCGACGAGCAGCGGGACGCCGTGTACCCGCCGCTCAACGACACCGGCCTGCGGTTGATGGCGGGCCTGCGTACGGCGGCGGAGCGGCACGGCGTACCGCTGCTCGTCGACGGGCCTGGTCCGGTGTTCCAGACGTACATCACGGACCAGGCCGAGGTGACCGACTACCGGTCGTTCGCCGCCTGCGACCGGGCGGCGATGGCTCGGTTCCACGCCGGCCTGTTCGCGGGCGGGATCAACATCGTCCCGCGCGGCCTGTGGTTCCTGTCCACCGAGCACACCGCCGCCCAGATCGACGAAACTATTGCGGTAGCAGATTCAGTGCTCTCTTCGCTGTAGGAATTGGGTCGAAGGGCTTGCGGTCCTGCGTACAGGTCGTGCCGTCTGCCGGCGCCTTCAGCTGGGTCAGGTAGTCGGTGGTCAGCTTGTCGGCGCAGGTGCTCTTGCCGATCGTGGTGTGGCCCCAACCCTCGACGGTCACCATGCGGCCGTCCGGATACAGATCGGCGTACGGCCTGGTCGCCTCGTACGGGGTGGCCGGGTCGTGGCGGGTGCCGAAGACCAGTACTGGCGCCTTCACCTTGTTCTGCCACGGGCCGAGGAAGGCGTCCTGGTCGCGGATCCCCATAAACTCACACTGGATGCCGATCCACGCGCGATACGCGCCGAAGTGCGGCGCACGCTTGTCTGCCGCGGCCGCGTACGCCGGGTAGGACAAGGGGCGACCGGACTGCTTGGCCTCCACGCACGGCTGCAGTGCACTGCCGATCGAGGTCGTGTAGTCCTCCTGGCGGCGGTTCCAGTCGATCAGCGCCCGCGGAGCCTGCACCGTGTGCACCGTGGCCTTGGCCCGGTTCGTACTGGACAGCTGCGCGAGTTGCGCCCACAGGTCGGCCAGTGCCGGGTAGCCGATCGGGTCGTACAGGTTCGAGAACGTCACCGCGACCGCGACCGCGTACGTCACCTTGATCGTGGAGCCGTCCGGCAGCGGCACGTCGACCGGGTGCGTCTTCAGCCGCGCCATCGTGGACTCCACAACCGTCTTCGGGTCGCCGAGCTTGTTCAGTACGCAGTTCGCGCCGGCCTTCTTACATTCGGCGAGGAACTGCTGGTACGTGTCGTACGCGCCGTCGCCCTGCTTGAGCCTGACACCGACCGGGGCCTTGTCGCCGTTCGAGCCGGAGTACCACTCAGGGCTCAGCGTTCCGTCCAGGACGAGCGCGCGGACCTTGTTCGGGAACAGCTTGGCGTACGTCGCGCCGAGGTACGTGCCGTACGAGTAGCCGGCGTACGAGAGCTTGTCGTCACCGACCGCCTGGCGGAGCAGGTCCATGTCCCGCGCGACGTTCGCCGTGGAGTAGTGCGCGAGCCGGTCCGGCGAAGTGGTTCGACAGCTGATCGCGACCTTTGCGCCGTCCACGATGAACTGACGCTCCTGTTCGGCGCCGAGCGGGAACGGCGGGATGCCGGCCAGCGCCTTGGACTCCGCGGCCGCCGTCGGGTAACAGGTGGCCGGGTCGGAGTGCCCGACGCCGCGGGGATCGAAGCCGAGGATGTCGAACTTCGCGCGGAGCTCCGCGGAGTAGATCTGCTGCCCGGCCTGCTGGACGAAGTCCACACCCGAACCGCCGGGACCACCCGGGTTCGTGAACAGGGTGCCGATCTTGTGCGCCTGGTCCGTGGCCGGCAGCCGGGTCAGCGCGATCGTCGTGGTCGGACCGTGCGGCCGGTCGTAGTCGGTCGGCACCTCCACACTCGCGCACTGGAACGGCTTCAGCTTCGGGTCGGTACCACAACTGCCCCAGGCGATCTTGGGTACTGCGGTCTTCGCCTGGGCGACGGCGGAAGTCATCGGCGTCAGCAGTACCAGCGCCACGCCGGCGACAGACAGTCTTCGAAGGATTCTTCTGGGCGTCATGTCACCGACGGTAGGCGGGCCGCTGCTCCCGCCGCGTCCACCACGAGAAGGAGGCCGGGAACCCACCTGCTGGTGGACTCCCGGCCTCCTGCTTCAGGCTTGCTAGGCGCTTTTCTCGCGGCGGTCGCGCTTGGTGCGCTCGATCTGGTCGCGCGGGATCAGCGTCGGGTTGACGTTCTCCAGGACGACCTCGCCGGTGACGACGACCTTCGCGACGTCCTCGCGGCTCGGCACCTCGTACATCACGTTCAGCAGGACTTCCTCCATGATCGCCCGCAGACCACGGGCGCCGGTGCCGCGCAGCAGCGCCTGGTCCGCGATCGCCTCGACCGCGTCGTCGCTGAACTCCAGCTCGACGTTGTCGATCTCGAACAGCCGCCGGTACTGCTTGACCAGCGCGTTCTTCGGCTCGGAGAGGATCTTGATCAGGGCCTCGCGGTCCAGCGGCGACACCGTCGTGATGACCGGGAGCCGGCCGATGAACTCCGGGATCAGCCCGAACTTGAGCAGATCCTCCGGCATCACATCGG
This sequence comes from Kribbella sp., assembly GCA_035697365.1. Taxonomy (GTDB): domain Bacteria; phylum Actinomycetota; class Actinomycetes; order Propionibacteriales; family Kribbellaceae; genus Kribbella. Next base: position 3,658 of record DASSDE010000933.1, read on the forward strand.
CGTACCCGCCGACCTCCTTCGGCTTCTCCGGCTCGCGAGAGGCGTTGAAGCCGAGCGTCTTCTTGCCGACCCGCTGCTCGACCATGTGGTCCAGGCCCGCGAACGCGCCGCCGACGATGAACAGCACGTTCGTCGTGTCGATCTGGATGAACTCCTGGTGCGGGTGCTTGCGGCCGCCCTGCGGCGGGACACTCGCGGTGGTGCCTTCCAGGATCTTCAGCAGCGCCTGCTGGACGCCCTCACCGGACACGTCCCGGGTGATCGACGGGTTCTCGCTCTTGCGGGCGATCTTGTCGACCTCGTCGATGTAGATGATCCCGGTCTCGGCCTTCTTGACGTCGTAGTCGGCCGCCTGGATCAGCTTCAGCAGGATGTTCTCGACGTCCTCA
>DASSDE010000934.1:0-2696 GCA_035697365.1 Kribbella sp.
CGGCGTACGAACTCGTTGCCGACCGGCTGACCGCGATCCAGCAGGAGCACGGACGAAACTCCGTCGGTGTCTACCTCGGCAACCCGAACGTGCACAGCCTCGGCGCGCTCACGCACATGCCGACGATGGTCCGGCAGCTCCACACCCGGAACAAGTTCAGTGCGACTTCGATCGACCAGCTGCCACAGATGCTGGCGTCGTACCTGCTGTACGGGCATCAGCTGATGGTGGCGGTACCGGACATCGACCGGACGTCGTACCTGTTGATGCTCGGCGCAAATCCGCTGGCCTCGAACGGCAGCATGATGACCGCGCCCGGTTTCGGAAAACGCCTGCAGGAGTTGCGGAAACGTGGCGGCCGGTTGGTCGTCGTCGATCCGCGGCGCACCGAGACCGCAGCGGTCGCGGACGAACACCACTTCGTCCGGCCCGGCACGGATGCGGCGTTCCTGCTCGCGGTGATCCACGAGGTGATCGCGCAGGGGTTCGCGCGGACGGCGGAGTACGTCGACGGATTCGCCGCGGTCGAGGACGCGGTACAGCCGTGGACGTCGGAGCGGGCGGCGGACGTCACCGGGATCCCGGCCGACGTGATCCGGCGAACCGCTCGCGAGTTTGCCGAAGCTGATCGGGCTGCCTGCTACGGACGCGTCGGGGTGTCGACCCAGCAGTTCGGGGCGATCTGCCAGTGGGCGATCCAGGTGCTCAACATCATCACCGGCAACCTCGACCGGCCGGGCGGGACGATGTTCCCGCGGCCGGCGGTAAACACACTGGTCGGGATGGGCCGTGGCCATGTCGGCGTCTGGACGAGCCGCGTCCGCGGGCTGCCCGAGTTCGGCGGTGAGCTGCCGGTGGCGACGATGGCCGACGAGATCCTGACGCCGGGCGACGGGCAGATCAAGGCGATGGTGACGGTCGCGGGCAACCCGGTGCTGTCGACGCCGGACGGTCGCCGGCTGGACGAGGCGCTCGACTCGCTGGACTTCATGGTCGCGATCGATCCGTACATCAACGAGACCACCCGGCACGCCGACGTGATCCTGCCGCCGGCTCCGCCGCTGGAGCGGGACCACTACGACATCGTGTTCCACCAACTCGCCGTCCGGAACACCGCTCGGTGGAACGACGCCGTACTGCCGAAGCCGGCGTCGTCACGGCACGACTGGGAGATCTTCCGGGACCTCGGGTTGGCCTTGGTACGACGGACTCCCTGGGGCAGGCGCCGCGCCGCGGTGACCGCACGGCTCCGGACGCCGCCGCGATGGATCGTGGACACCGGGCTGCGGATCGGGCCGTACCGGTTGTCGCTCGGCAAGCTGCGCCGCTCGCCGGGCGGCGTGGATCTCGGGCCGTTGCAGCCGGCACTGCCCGGCGCGCTGCAGCAGAAGTCGAAGCGGATCGATCTCGCGCAGCGGATGATTCTGGACGACCTGCCGCGGCTCGACACGTTGGCACCGGTGGCGGACGACGAGCTGCTGCTGATCGGGCGACGGCACCTGCGCAACAACAACTCCTGGATGCACAACTCCGAACGCCTGGTGAAGGGCCGGCCGCGGCACCACCTCCTGATGCACCCGGACGACCTCACCGATCGCTGTTTGACCGACGGCCAGCTCGTCACGGTCACCTCCGCGGCGGGCTCGATCGCCGTAGAAGTTGCCGCCAGCAACGACATCATGCCCGGTGTGGTCAGCCTCCCGCACGGCTTCGGCCACAACCGCCCCGGTGCCCGCCTGACCGTCGCCAACCAGGTCCCCGGCCCCAGCGCCAACGACATCACCGACCCCCACCTCACCGACCACATAGCCGGCACCGCCGCCGTCAACGGCGTACCGGTAACAGTCACCCCCGCATAATCCCCTCTCCCCTGCCCTCCACCCCCGCCCCGCCCCGCCCCGCTCGGCCCCGCCCGGCTTCATCCCGGAACGGCGGAGCTCTCTCGGGGGATGAGGGTTGGGGTTGCGTAGAGGTGGGGTTGGGGTGGGGCTCCGGAGAGGGCGGCGAAGAGGTGGCGGGCTGCTTCGGCGCCGTAGCCGACGACGTTGTGGCTCAGGGCTGTCAGGGTCGGATGGGTGATGCGGCAGAGCGGGGAGTCGTCCCAGGCGACCAGGGTGATGTCATCGGGGATGCGGAGGTCGAGCGCCTGGATGACGGCCAGCCCGGCGACCGCCATCAGGTCGTTGTCGTAGACGATCGCCGTCGGGCCATCCGCCAGCGCCGCCTGGGTTGCGGCGGCGCCTTGGGCGGCGGAGTAGTCGGTGTGGTGAGTGGTCGCGGTGAGGGCGAGTCGGCGTACGGCCGCGTCGAAGGCCCGGTCGCGGATCCAGACGTCACCGAACTCGGGCGGCCCGGCGATCCGTGCGACCACCCGGTGCCCGAGCGTCGCGACATGTTCGAGCGCCGCATCCATCGCCGCCGTACTGTCCGTCCACACACACGGCATGCCCTCGGCGAGCGCCGGATCTCCGACCAGTACCGCCGGCAGACCGAGCCTGCGCAGCACCGGGATCCGCGGATCGGCGACCCGCAGATCAACTACCAGCACGCCGTCGACGCGGCGCTCGGCAGACCATTTCCGGTACGTCGCCAACTCCTCGTCGAGGTCCGCGACAACCTGCAGGGCCAGCGCGTAGGAGTGTTCCGAGAGGACCGACTCGACACCGCCGACAAAGCCCATGAAGTACGGCTCCTCG
>DASSDE010000935.1:0-4150 GCA_035697365.1 Kribbella sp.
CCGCCGCAGGTCAGTCCGACCGCGAACGCCGACTCGTCGCTGACGCCGTACCGCTGCAGGACCGGATCGCCCGACTCCAGGATCTCCTCACCGAGCTGGTACACGGCGCCCTCGACGCAGCCACCCGACACGCTGCCGACAGCCTCGAGCCCGGGACCGACCAGCATCACCGCGCCCGGCGGCCGGGGCGCCGACTGGAACGTGGCCACAACGGTGCCGACGGCAACCGATTCACCCGCCTCCCACCATGTCAGCAACCGGTCGAGCACATCACGCATCGGCCACCACCTCCAGAAGTTCGGCGAAGCTGGCCAGGCTGTGCCCGGCGACCAGATCGTCCAGGTGCGGCAGGACGGCGACGATCCCGGCCTGCACCGGTTCGTACCCGCGCTTGCCGCGATGCGGATTCAGCCAGAACACCCGGTGCGCGAGACTCGCCAATCGCTGCAGCTGCGCACCGAGCAACGCGGCGTCACCGCGTTCCCACCCGTCGCTGCACACCACGACGACCGCGCGGCGCGCCGTACCACGCTGGCCCCAGCGGTCGAGGAAGACCTTCAGTACCTCGCCCAGCCGCGTACCGCCCGACCAGTCCGGTACGACATCACCCGCCGTCCGCAGCGCGAACTCAGGATCGCGATGGCGCAAGGCCGGGGTGACACGGGTGAGCCGGGTGCCGATTGTAAACACTTCGATTGTCCGCGGCGCCTGCTGAACCATCGTGTGCGCGAGGCGCAGCAGGCTGTCGGCGTACGGGCGCATGGAGCCGGAGACGTCGATCAGTACGACGACGCGTCGCGGGCGCACACCGCGGCGGCGGTAGTGCACCCGGGCAGGTTCGCCGACCTGGCGGAGTTGGGCGCGGAGCGTACGGCGCGGGTCGATGTCGCCGCGGTGGGACGGGCGGCGGCGATTCGCGCGGCGGAGCGGGACTCGCGGGTTGAGGGTGCCGAAGAGACGGGTGAGCTCGGCGCGGTCGATTGCCGACAATTCTGCGACGTCGCGGTGCCGCAGGAGTTCCGTCGTACTGGCCGATACGTTCAGGGTGCGATCGCTGCCGGTTCCTTCGCCGCCGTCACCGAGCGCGGCCTGGACGGAACGTTGCGGCGTGCGGCTCGGCAGAACGCCGCCGCCGGCGCGGTCGCCGGTGAACCAGGCGGCGAACACTTCGTCGTACCGGGCGGTGTCCTCGGGACCGCTGCAGAGTGCGGCTCGGCCGGCCCAGTACACATCAGCAGTCAGGGCGGCGTCGAGGGTCGCGACCGCCTCGAGGAAGAGGTGCACCCGGTCCGCCGTCACCGCCAGACCCGCCTGCCGAAGAGCAGCCCCGAACCCCGCCAGCGCCAGATCCGCAGCACCGCCAGCGGGATCCTGAGGGGTTGGCGCGGGGTTCGGGGTGGGTGGGGTTGGCTGGTGGGGGTGTGTCATGGGGTCAGCTCGCCAGGAGGCGGTCGAGGGATTCGCGGACGCGGTCGGTGTCCTCGCGGTACTTGAGGACGGCGCCGAGGGTCGCGGCGGCGGTCTCGACATCGAGTACGTCGGTGCCGAGCGCGTCCAGGGCACGCGCCCAGTCGAGGGTCTCGGCGACACCAGGCGGCTTGAGCAGGTCGAGGTCACGCATTCGCTGGACGGACCGCGTGACCTGCTCGGCCAGCCGCGCGGACACCTCGGGCAGCCGGGTGCGGACGATCTCGATCTCGCGGGCCAGACCGGGATGATCGATCCAGTGGTAGAGGCAGCGGCGCTTGAGCGCGTCGTGCACCTCGCGGGTCCGGTTCGAGGTGAGTACGACGATCGGCGGCACCTTCGCGGCGATCGTGCCGAGCTCGGGGATCGTCACCTCGTACGTCGACAGCACCTCGAGCAGGAACGCCTCGAACTCGTCGTCCGCGCGATCGATCTCGTCGACGAGCAGTACGGCAGGACTCTCGCGGAGCGCGCGCAGTACCGGCCGGGACAGCAGGAAGCGTTCGTCGAACAGGCTCTTCTCGACCTCCTCCGCGGCCGCCTCGGACGTCGTCGCCTCGACGGTGCGCAGGTGCAGGATCTGGCGCGGGAAGTCCCAGTCGTACAGGGCCTGCGAGGCATCGATGCCCTCGTAGCACTGCAGCCGGATCAGCTCCACGTCGAGCGCCTCCGCGAGCGCGGCGGCCAGCGAGGTCTTCCCGGTGCCGGGTTCGCCTTCCAGCAGCAGCGGGCGGTGCAATGCGAGCGCGAGATATCCGACCGTGGCCAAGCCCTCGCCGGCTAGATACCCGGTCGCCCGCAAACACTCGGCAAGTTCTCCTGCCGAGCCGACGGCACTCACTCCTTCAGCATTCACCTACTTCCCGGTATTGCCAACCCTCTCCTTCGCCGGCTCTCCGGAAACTATTCGTCGCATAGTGGCAATTAAGGTCCGGAAAGGGGGTCGGGCGGTGGGGTGTGGCCCGGGGGGAGCTGCTCGGCGGTGTCCGCGTCGGTCCCGTTGGCGATGTCACCGCATTCGACCGTGTCGGCGCCGTGCTCGCGCAGGTACGTCCGCGCGCCTTCGTCACCGTGCGCGGAGGCAATCACCCCGTTCCAGTGCGCGCGGCCGATGAGCACCGGGTGTCCGGGTTTGCCTTGGTACGTCGCGCGTACGAGTGCCTCCGAGCCCGCCGCCCGCATGACGCGCGCGACAGCATCCTCGGTCAGGCCAGGAACATCGACCGGCACCACAACAACCGCTCCCAAGTCGGATGGAGTGCTGAGGGCCGTGAGGCCGGCCCGAAGGGAGGCGGACATACCTTCCGGCCAGTCGGTGGCTTCGACGATCTCGACCGGCTCGGTGATGAGCTCGGCGCGGACCTGGTCGGCTGCTGCTCCGACGACCACGAGCACGGGCGAGCAGCCGGCGGCGGTGAGAAGACGCGCAGCTCGGACCACCCACGGGATACCAGCCGGGTCGCGGACCAGCGCCTTCGGCGAGCCGAGCCGCCGCCCGGCACCAGCAGCCAGCACCAATCCAGCCACCCGCACACCAGAACGCAACGCGGCACCAGGCGCCAGGGGTGGGACGGGTTGGGTGTTCACACTGGGAGGGTACTGATTTCACAGTTCGGGCAGTGACGCGTACCACGCGGTCCACGATGATCGGCGTGCGACGATATCTGCCGTGACGACGATCGCAGACGGCTCGAAGTCCCTTCCGTTGCTGTTCCTGGGGCAGAACACCGACCCGCATTCCGAGCGTGGCGTCGAGTGCCCGGGCGCGCTGCCGCCGGCCTCCGACCCGGACCTCGTCGAGCGGGCGCTGAAGGCGAAGGCGGCGCTCGGCGACCAGGTGTTCGTCCTCGGGCATCACTACCAGCGCGACGAGGTGATCCGGTTCGCGGACGTCACCGGCGACTCGTTCAAGCTCGCGCGGGACGCGGCCGCGCGCCCGGACGCGCCGTACATCGTGTTCTGCGGCGTGCACTTCATGGCGGAGTCCGCCGACATCCTCACCAACGACCATCAGACCGTGATTCTCCCGGACCTCGCGGCCGGCTGCTCGATGGCCGACATGGCACGCATCCAGCAGGTCGAGGCGGCCTGGGACGCGCTCGCCGACGCCGGCGTCGCGGACGTGACGGTGCCGGTCACGTACATGAACTCGAGCGCGGACATCAAGGCGTTCTGCGGTCGCCACGGCGGCGTCGTCTGTACGTCGAGCAACGCCGAGACCGCTCTGAACTGGGCGTTCGAACAGGGCGAGAAGGTGCTGTTCCTCCCCGACCAGCACCTCGGCCGCAACACCGCCGTACTGCAACTCGGCCTGCCCCTCGAGGACTGCGTCGTGTACGACCCGCACAAGCCGGGCGGCGGGCTGACCAAGGAGCAACTCGCGGCCGCGAAGATGATCCTGTGGCGCGGGCACTGCTCGGTGCACGGGCGGTTCACCCCGGAGTCGGTCGACGACGTGCGCTCCCGAGTGCCGGGCGTGAACGTGATCGTGCACCCCGAGTGCCGGCACGACGTCGTGACGAAGGCCGATCAGGTGGGCTCCACGGAGTACATCATCCAGGCTCTCGAGGACGCCGAGCCCGGTACGTCGTGGGCGGTCGGTACCGAGCTCAACCTGGTTCAGCGGCTCGCGAAGCAGCACACCGACAAGAACATCGTCTTCCTCGACAAGACGGTCTGCTAC
>DASSDE010000936.1:0-2430 GCA_035697365.1 Kribbella sp.
TTACGACGCGTCGAACGTGCAGGCGCTGTTCGCGGCCGGCAAGGTGCCGATGACGTTCGGCGGGCAGTGGCTGGCGGCCGGGTTCCAGACCGACAAGCCGAAGATCAAGTACGGGTTCGCGCCGTTCCCGCAGGTGCAGACACCGACCACGCTGTACGACTCGGTCGGCATCTGCACGCCGCAGTACACGAAGAACCAGGACGCGACGTTCAAGGTGCTCGAGTACATCAACACCAAGGTGTGGGACGCGGTCCTGCCCGCCTCACCGGTCGCGCCGCCGGCGTACACGCCCGCGCAGAAGAGCTACTTCGACTCGTTGACGAAGGCGCAGCAGCCGACGGTCGTGGACACGGTCAAGGCGGATCTGGCCGCGGAGAAGACGGTCGGCGTTCGCTTCACCACCCAGTGGGCCAGCCAGGTCGGTGACCTGACCACCGCCAACTACCAGCCCATCCTGAGCGGCAAGAAGCAGATCAGCGACCTCCCCGCCTACGTAGACAAGATCAACGGCCTGATCAAACAAGGCAGCTAACCACTCCCACTTCCGCCTCATCCTCACCAAAGTTTGGTGAGGATGAGGCGGTTGGGTAGTTAGGCGGCTTGCCAGAGGGATAGGGCGAAGCGGGACTCGGTGTCGGTCCACCAGGCGGCGGGGGTGAAGCCTGCTTTGCCGAGTTCGGTTTCTACGCCGGGGCGGTGGAACTTGGCGGAGATCTCGGTGCTGATCTCCTCGCCTTCGGCGAACGTGACGTCCAGGTGGATCTCCGGGATCAGCACCCGCATCGCCCGGGTGGCGCGCAGGTGCATCTCGATCCACTCGTTGTCCGCGTCCCAGATCGCGACGTGCTCGAACGCGTCCACGTCGAAGTCCGCGCCGAGCTGCCGGTTGATCACCCGCAGCACGTTCTTGTCGAACTCCGCGGTGACGCCGGCCGCGTCGTCGTACGCCGCGACCAGCGTGGCCGGATCCTTCACCAGGTCCGTACCGAGCAGCAGCCATTCGCCCGGCTCGAGCACCTCGCGGATCGACCGGTAGAACGTCTCCCGCTCGGGCGGCGTCAGGTTGCCGATCGTGCCGCCCAGGAACGCGACCAAGCGCGGCGGATCACCGGGCAGCTTGTCGAGGTGCGCGGTGAAGTCGCCGACCACACCGTGCACGTCGACACTCGGATAGTCGGCGTTGATCGCGTCCGACGCGTCCCGCAGCGCCGACTCCGAGACATCCAGCGGGACAAAGCTGGTCAACGTCTCGTGGTCGCGGAGCCCGTCGAGCAGCAGCCGCGTCTTCTCCGACGATCCGGAGCCGAGCTCGACCAGCGTGTGTGCGTTGGTGAGCGCCGCGATCTCCCCGGCCCGCGCGTGCAGGATCTCCCGCTCCGCACGCGTCGGGTAGTACTCCGGGAGGCGGGTGATCTCCTCGAACAGCTCACTCCCCCGCGCGTCGTAGAACCACTTCGGCGGCAACCACTTCGGCGTCGCCGACAACCCGGCCCGTACGTCGTCACGCAACGCCCGCGCCGCGTAGTCCGGAGTCAGATGTACGTCGATGAGGGTCACTCTTGTCCTTCCATCGGGGTGATCTGCACGGTTGTGGCGGTGGCCACGAGCAGGGATCGATCGGGTACGGCGGACCAGTTGCCCGTCCCGAACGGCTCGGACGCGACGGTGACGGAGTCGGCGGTCTGCTGGACGTGCAGCGCGTGGGTCCAGGCGGTGGCGATCAGCTGCTCGCCGTCGGTCAGCAGCAGGTTCAGCCGGGAACCGGGAGCCGCCGCCTCCACCTCGTGCACGACGGCCGCGACTGCGTCCGCCGGTGGCACACCGTCAGCGAGTCGATGCGCGATCAGTGCCCACAAGAAGACGGAGTCGATGGGCGCGTCGAGGCCGAGCAGGTCGGCGACCGGCAGTTGCTCGGCCAGCTTGAGCGTCGCCTCCGGCCAGCCGGGGACGCGGCCGTTGTGGCTGAACAGCCAGTGGTCCAGCGCGAACGGTGCGACCGCCGACTGTCCGTACGGCATGCCGACCGTCCCGTTCCGGAGGGCGGCGAGGACCGCACCGGAGCGGATCGTGCCGGCCAGGCCGGGGAGGTTCTCGTCGGTCCAGATCGGGACGTCCCGCCGGTAGCGCACCGGTCCGCCGGACACGGCTGCGTCGCCTTCGGGATACCAGCCGAGGCCGAAGCCGTCGGCGTTCACCGACCCGCCGCCGCGCATGTCCGACGGGGACCAGCTCTGTTCGTAGAGGGAGTGCTCGGGCTCGATCACCAGCGAAGCGAGGGTGACCGGCGGACCCAGGTAAGCCAGATGACGGCACATCAGGCGCGCAGCTCCTCGGGTCGTGGGTCCCGGGCGCAGCGGAAGCCGGCGAAGATCTGCCGCCGGATCGGGTAGTCCCAGTTCCGGAAGGTGCCGCGGGCGACGACCTCGTCGG
>DASSDE010000937.1:0-2995 GCA_035697365.1 Kribbella sp.
TCGCGGTCGCTGAGCTCCTGCACGACCTCGCGGAACACCTCCTCCATCAAGGGATCCAGGCCGGAGGTCGGCTCGTCGAGGAGCAGCAGCTCGACGTCGGACGCGAACGCGGCGACCAGTGCGACCTTCTGGCGGTTGCCCTTCGAGTACGCGCGCGCCTTCTTGCGCGGGTCCAGGTCGAACCGTTCGAGCAACTCGGCCTTGCGCTTCTTGTCCACGCCGCCACGCATCCGCCCGAGCAGGTCGATCGCCTCGCCGCCGGACAGGTTCGGCCACAGGGTGACATCGCCGGGTACGTATGCGAGGCGCCGGTGCAGTGCCGTAGCGTCCGACCACGGGTCGCCGTCCAGGACCGTCGCCTTGCCGCCGTCCGCGCGGGTCATCCCGAGCAGGATGCGAATGGTGGTGGTCTTCCCCGCGCCGTTCGGGCCGAGGAACCCGTGCACCTCACCGGTTCGCACCGCGAGGTCGAGACCGTCCAGGGCGTGCGTGCGCCCGAACCGCTTGACGAGACCTTCCGTGCTGATCGCAGCCGGCATGATCACTTCTCCTGTTTCCGCAAGTTGTCGACTTGTTCTGAGTTGAGCAGCGGGATCGTGAAGACCTCCATCAGGGCCTGACCGATCCGGTTGTAGCCCTCCGGGGTGCTGATGTCCTCGCCGAGCGCCTTCGAGACCTGGTCGCGGAGGATGAAGACGCTGAGCTTGATCGCGGCCAGGGCGGCGGCGTACCCGCGGGGGTCCTTGGGTGTGATGCCGTAGCTCGCGGCCCAGTCCTCGACCGCGTCGACGCCCTCGAGGAACAGCGCCGTCGCGGTCTCCGAACCGTCCATCATCGAGCGCACGATGTAGAGCTGCAGCGGGAACGCGACCGGATGCAGCGCCAGCGGATCGAGCCCCGACAGGCCGTGTTCCTGCGTCAGCTCGGTGCCGATCTGCAGCATCCGGTCCTTCGCGTACTTGTCGCAGGCCTCCCGGAGCGACTCCTTCGACCCGAAGTGGTGCCGCACCAGCCCCGACGACACCCCGGCCGCGGCGGCAATGTCCCGGATCGACGTCCCGTCGATGCCGCGCTCCCCGAACAGCCGGATCGCCGCATCCCGGATCCGCGCCCGCGCCGTCAGGTCCTCAACCGCCCGATCCATCCCCAGCTCCTCTCCCTACACATAGAAGCAAACTACTACACAAGCGTGTAGTCAAGTCGAAAGAAGGTTACTTACGTGTGACAAAGCTTCGTAGTTCGTTGACAGCACCCTGTGTGATGGTGTGGTTTCTTCCCCAAACACCAACACCGGCTAATGAAGGTGGGCGGCCCGATGAGGAAGCTGTTGGCGGTGCTGGCGGCGTTGTGCTTGCTGGCGGTGGGGTCCGGGACGGCGATGGCGGCCGACCCGGTGCAGAAGAAGGTCATCAAGATCGGGGTGACGCAGTCGGTCGACTCGATGAACCCGTTCCTGGCGGTCCGCCTGGTGACCGGGTCGATCCAGCGGATGATCTACGGGTTCCTCACGGTGCCGGACTCGAAGACACTGCAGCCGAGCCCGGATCTGGCGGAGTCCTGGACGACGTCGGCGGACGGGCTGACCTGGACGTTCAAGATCCGGCAGGCGAAGTGGTCCGACGGGCAGCCGATCACGGCCGCGGACCCGGCCTGGACGTTCAACAAGATGATGACCGACGACGGCGCGAAGACCGGTAACGGACCGGCCGTGGAGAACTTCGAGAGCGTCACGGCGAACGGCCAGGAGCTGACGATCAAGCTCAAGACCCCGCAGGCGTCGATGCTCGACAACCCGGTGCCGATCATGCCCAAGCACGTCTGGGAGAAGGTCAAGGACATCTCCAAGTACGACGGCGAGGTGTACCCGACCGTCGGCAGCGGACCGTACACCGCGGTCGAGCACAAGAAGGACCAGTTCGTCCGCCTCGAGGCGAACCCGGACTACTGGCGCGGCCGTCCGAAGATCGACGAACTGCAGGTGATCTTCTACGACAACCCGGCCGCGTCGATCGTCGGGCTGAAGAAGGGCGACATCGACCTGATCGGGCGGCTGAACCCGCCGGACTTCGAGTCGCTGAAGGGCGACGACAATATCGTGCAGTGGAACACCCAGGGCCGGCGGGCGTCGTACCTGCAGATCAACCACGGCGCGACGACCAGCGACAACAAGCCGATCGGTGACGGGCATCCGGCGCTCAAGGACCCGAAGGTCCGGACCGCGCTGCACTACGCGATCGACAAGCAGAAGCTCGTCGACGAGGTCCAGGGCGGGCTGGCGAAACCGGCCGACGGTTCGATCATTCCGCCGCTGTACAAGGACTTCTTCTGGGAGGCGAGCGGTGCCGAGAAGGTCACGTTCGACCTCGCGAAGGCGAACAAGATCCTCGACGACGCCGGGTACAAGAAGGGGCCGGACGGGGTCCGGACGATGCCGGACGGGTCACGGAAACTGCAGTTCCGGTTCAGCATCCACACCGACACACCGATCGAGGACAAGCTCGCCGAGTACCTGACGGGCTGGTTCAAACAGATCGGTATCACGCTGACCACCAAGCGGCTGGACTCCAGCAAGTTCACCGAGGAGACCGGCACGACCGCGCTGTTCGACATCGCGATCAGCGGCTGGTCGGTGAATCCGGATCCTGAGGAGGTGCTCGGTACGCACCTGTGCAGCCGGCGCCCGACCGCATCCGGCCAGGGTGGCGGCACCGAGTCGTTCTACTGCGACCCGACGTACGAGAGCCTCTACCTGCAGCAGCAGAAGGAACTCGACCGCGGAAAGCGGGCGGAAACGATCAAGAAAATGGAGGAACGCCTGTACGTCGACGCGCCGGTGATCGCCCTCTACTACCCGAACGACCTCGAGGGTTACCGCAAGGACCGGATCGCGAGCATCACCCCGATTCCCGAGGACAAGGGCCTGCTGTACGGGGGATCCGGCTACTGGCCGTTCTACACGCTGGAAGCCGTGTCGACGGACGGAAACTCCGGAAAC
>DASSDE010000938.1:0-3210 GCA_035697365.1 Kribbella sp.
TTGTTCCCGAGCGCGCCGGCGATCGCCCGGTACGCGGCGACCTGCTCGTCGACGGTGGGAGCGGTACGCCGGTCCCCGAACAACACCTCCGTCCGTACCAGCCCGGACCCGTCCGCACCGCGCGCCTCGACAGCATCCTGCACAACGCCGACGTTCACCAGCACGTCGATGGTCCTGCCGTCGCGGGTCGTGGCCGGGCTTTCGGCCTCGGCGACCGCGCGCTCCCGTTCGCCGATGCGCTCGGCGATCGTCGCCCGTACCTGCTGCTCGTCCGGCGCGACCTCGAACGTCCCGGTCCGTGCATCGAACGCGATCACGGCGCCGGCCGGTATGTCGACGTCCCCGATGCCGGTCAGCAACGGGATCCCCCGCGACCGAGCCACGATCACCCCGTGCCCCGTGGTTCCGGCAGCCCGAACCGCGACCCCCGCAAACCGCGTCGCATCAAGAGCCGCAGCCGTCGCCGCATCCAACTCGCGTGTCACCAGAATCCCCGATGCAGCTGAGGTAAGCAGTTGTGAGGATCCGGCGAGAGCTCGGAGAACCCGGTCGCGTACGGAGCGGACGTCTTGAGCGCGCTCGCGCTGGTAGGCGTCATCCAAGCCCTCGAACGCGCTCGCCAGTTCGTCGTACGCCTGCGTCCAAGCCGCCGGCGCGGAAGCGCCGCGCGAGATCGCGGCCCGTACGTCATCGAGAACCGCATGATCGCCCAGCAGGGCCAGATGAGCATCGAAGATGCCGCCGTGTTCGGGGCTGTTGGCACGCAACTGGCGAAGGTCGTCAGCCGCGACCCGGACTGCTTCGTCCAGGCGTTCAGCTTCGTTGTCGCCGGCAACGTAACCAGTGAGGTCGATGGATGCGTCCGCGATCACCGCCGGTCCGATCGCGATGTCCAGCCCGGAACCACCCGCCAACGGGGGCGGGTCCCCAGCCTCCGCGCGCGCATCGCCGAAGTCCTGAGCGGCCAACTCCTGAACAGCAACAAGCACTTCGGCAGCCTGCGGACCACTCGCCCCTACCCGCACCCGGTGACCTTGCTGAGCGTTGAGCGTCGCGACCATGCTCAAACTGCCCGCATCGACCGGTCCCTTGCCGGTATCAAGATCGGTCAGCGTCACCGTCGCGTCAAAACCGTTGACCAGGCCAACCAATCGAGCAGCGGGCCGCGCGTGCAAGCCATGTTCATTGCCCACCACAACCTCAACGCTCCGATCGGCAACGCCAACCGTCGCGGAAACACTCGGAACGTCCCCGAGATGATCCTGCTTCCCGGCCAGCCCCCGCGCGGCCTCAGCTGCAACCGTCTCCAGCGAAGCGCCCGTCGACGCCGTGACAACGGCCGCGACGAGCCCCTCGACCAACGGCGCACTCGTCAGCCGTACGCGACCGGCAACCTCCGGATCGAGAAACTCCAGCGCCAGCTCCGCGCTCAGGATCGCTGATCCGAGGTCGAGCAGTACGAGTACGCCGTCCGTACTGTCCGCCGCCGTGATCGCCTCCGAGACCGCCACTGCGTCGGTCCCGAACGTCGTCGCGTCCAACCCGGCCGCCACCGCGACCACCGGGCGCTTGTCCTCGGCAACCATCTCCGCGGCGAGCCCCACCGCCGCATCAGCCAGGGCACGGCTGTGCGACACCACCACGATCCCGATCATGGCAGCGTGCGAGCCGCGGACTCCAAGATCAGCGTCGTACTGGTCGCGCCCGGGTCCTGGTGTCCGACGCTGCGCTCACCGAGGTAGCTCGCCCGGCCCTTGCGCGCCACCATCGGGATCGTCGCGTCCCGGCCCTTCGCAGCAGCCTCGGCCGCTGCCGCGAGTGCTGCCCCGAGACCGGATCCGACCGCGGCGTCGTACGCCTCCAGGGCCGGCGCCCAGGCGTCGTACATCGTCTTGTCCCCGAGCTCCGCCTTGCCACGCGCCAGCACACCCTCGACGCCCGCGTGTAGTGCCTTGCCGATCGCGTCCGGTGTCGGGTCGACGCCTGCCAGTGCGGTCCCGAAGCGCAGGAAGAACGTGCCGTACAGCGGCCCGCTTGCCCCACCGACCTTGCTGACCAGCGTCATCCCGGCCTTCTTCAGCAGCTCGTCAGCGCTCTCGAACGACGTCTCGTCCAGCACCGCGACCACCGCCTGGAACCCGCGATCGAGGTTCGCGCCGTGATCGGCATCCCCGATCGCCGAATCCAGCTCGGTCAGATACGCCGCATTCTCGTGCAGCACCCCGGCGGCGTCCCGCAGCCAGCTGACAAAAGAATCCACTCCCATGCTCACGCGCCCCAGCGTAGGCCGGGGGTGTTCACCGGGGCGTCCCAGAGACGTACCAGTTCGTCGTCCACCTTCAGGAGGGTGACCGAGCAGCCGGCCATCTCGAGCGAGGTGATGTAGTTGCCGACCAGTGAGCGGGCGACCGTGATGCCGGCCCGGTCGAGCAGCTGGGCGACCTCGTTGTACATCAGGTACAGCTCGATCAGCGGCGTACCGCCCATACCGTTGACGAACGCGATCACCGAATCGCCTTGCTGGTAAGGCAGGTCGGAGACGACCGGGTCGACGAGCAGTTCGGCGATCTCGCGGGCCGGGGCCAGCGGCAACCGTTGCCGGCCGGGCTCACCGTGGATACCGATGCCGACCTCGATCTCGTTCTCGGCCAGCTCGAACGTCGGCTTGCCCGCGGCCGGGACCGTGCAGGAGGTGAGCGCCATGCCCATGCTGCGGCCGTTGTCGTTGACGCGCTTGGCCAGGTCCGCGACGTCCTGCAGAGCGCGGCCCTCCTCGGCGGCGGCGCCGACGATCTTCTCCAGCAGGACGGTGACGCCGACGCCGCGGCGCCCGGCCGTGTAGAGGCTGTCCTGGACGGCGACGTCGTCGTTCGTCACCACCGACAGCACCTCCGTACCGGCGTCGGCGGCCGCCAGTTCGGCGGCCATCTCGAAGTTCATCACGTCGCCGGTGTAGTTCTTCACGATGTGCAGTACGCCGGCACCGGTGTCGACGGCCTTCGTGGCGGCCATCATCTGGTCCGGCACCGGGGAGGTGAAGACCTCGCCCGCGCACGCCGCATCCAGCATCCCGGTCCCGACGAACCCGCCGTGCATCGGCTCGTGCCCGGATCCGCCGCCGGAGATCAGCCCGACCTTCCCGGGTCTCGGGGCGTCCTTGCGGTAGACGATCCGGTTCTCCAGGTCCACCCGGAGCCGGTCCGGGTGCGC
>DASSDE010000939.1:0-3094 GCA_035697365.1 Kribbella sp.
GAACTCGTCGGTCAGCGCGTTCACGACCGGGACCGACGAGGCCGCCGCCATCTCCTCGATCCGCGACTGGCCGAACGTCCGCCACACGATCGCCGCGACCTGCCGGTCGAGGATCCGTGCGGTGTCCGCGATCGGCTCGCCACGACCCAGCTGCGAGGTCTGCGCGTCGATGATCAGCGGTACGCCGCCCAGCTCGGAGATCCCGACCGCGAACGAGATGCGGGTCCGCGTGGACGTCTTGTCGAAGATCACCGCGACAGTCTTCGGTCCGGCCAGCGGCTTGTGCCCCTGCCGGTCCCCCGCCAACTGTGCAGCCAGCGTCAGAACCTCGTCCTGCTCCACCGGCGAGAGATCGTCGTCCCGCAGGAAGTGTCTGACGGTCATCTACGCCTCCACCTGGTCGAGCAGCCCGGGGAGGGCTGCGATGAAGCTGTCTGCGTCAGCTTTGCTGAGGATGTACGGCGGCGCCAGTCGCAACGCGTCCGGGATCGGATTGTTCACCACGAACCCGGCCTCCAGCGCGAGGGCCGCGACCTGGTCCGAGACCGGCTTGGTCAGCTGGACACCGAGCAGCAGCCCGCGTCCGCGGACACCACCGAGCAGCGGGTGGTCGAGCGCGGTCAGCGCCGCCGTGAGGTGGTTGCCAATAGCATTCACCTGGGCGAGCAGGCCGTCCCGCTCGATCACGGTCAACACCGCCAGGCCGGCGATCGCCGCGACCGGGTTGCCGCCGAACGTCGTCCCGTGGTTGCCGGGCTGCAGCAGATCCGCGGCCGCGCCGAGCCCGATGCAGGCGCCGATCGGGATGCCCGCGCCGAGGCCCTTCGCCACCGTTACGATGTCCGGCGTGATGCCCGAGGGCTGGTACCCGAACCAGGTCCCGGTCCGTCCGATCCCGGTCTGGATCTCGTCGAGCCACAGCAGCGCGCCGTGCTCCTCCGTGATCCGCCGCGCCGCCTGCAGGTAGCCGTCCGGCGGCACGATCACGCCGTTCTCACCCTGGATCGGCTCGAGCACGACGGCCGCGGTCTCGTCGTCGACCGCGGCGGCCAGCGCTTCCGCGTCGCCGTACGGGACGAACTCCACGTCGCCGGGCAACGGCGCGAACGCCTCCCGGTACGCGGGTTTCCAGGTCACCGCGAGCGCGCCCATCGACCGGCCGTGGAACGCGCCGACGGTGGAGACGATCTTGGTGCGTCCGGTGCGCCGGGTCAGCTTGAACGCGGCCTCGTTGGCCTCGGTGCCGGAGTTCGTGAAGAACACCTTCCCGGGCGTCTCGAAGAGACCGAGCAGTTTCTCGGCCAGCGCGATCTGCGGCGCGGAGGCGAAGAAGTTCGACACGTGGCCGAGCGTCGCCAGCTGCGACGTCACCGCGGACACCACGAACGGATGCGCGTGACCGAGGCAGTTCACCGCGATCCCGCCGAGCAGGTCCAGGTACTTGTTGCCGTCGGCATCCCACACGTACGCGCCCTCACCGCGGACCAGGACGCGCTTCGGCGGGCCGAACGTGTTCATCAGCGCGCTCGAATAGCGAGAGGTGAGCGCGGCCTGCGAACCCTCGACAGCAGTCAGCTCGGTCATGAGGGGATCACCTGGGTTCCAATCCCTGCGTCGGTGAAGATCTCGAGCAGCAACGAATGCGGGACGCGGCCGTCGATCACGGTTGCCCGGGACACCCCGGACTCGACCGCGCGCAGGCAGGCCTCCATCTTCGGGACCATGCCGGAGGCGAGCGTCGGCAGCAGTTCGGCGAGCTCGTCGGTGTCGATCTGGGTGATGATGTCGTCGCTGTCCGGCCAGTTGCGGTACAGCCCGGCGACGTCGGTCAGTACGACGAGCTTCTCCGCACCCAACGCGCTGGCGAGCGCAGCGGCCGCGGTGTCGGCGTTCACGTTGTGCGCCTGGCCGTCCTCGTCCGGCGCGATCGTCGACACCACCGGGATCCGGCCGGCGTCGATCAGGTCGATCACCGCCTCCGGCCGTACCTCGACCACGTCGCCGACCAGACCGATGTCGACCTGCTCGCCGTCGACGGTCGCCGTCCGCCGCTCCGCGGTGAACAGGCCGGCGTCCTCACCGGACATGCCGACCGCGAACGGACCGTGCGCGTTCAGCAGCCCGACCAGCTCGCGGCCGACCTTGCCGACGAGCACCATGCCGACGACGTCCATCGCCTCGGGGGTGGTGACCCGGAGCCCGCCGCGGAACTCGCTGTCGATCCCGAGCCGGCCGAGCATCTCGCTGATCTGCGGTCCGCCACCGTGGACGACCACGACCCGGACGCCGGAGTACCGCAGGAAGACGATGTCCTCGGCGAACGCGCGCTTGAGCTTCTCGTCGACCATCGCGTTCCCGCCGTACTTCACCACAACGGTCTTCCCGTGGAACTCCTTCAGCCACGGCAGCGCCTCGGTCAGCACCGCGGCCTTCTCAACCGCCTCCGCATAACTCACGACGAGTACGCCGAGTTCTCTTCGACGTACGCGTGCGAGAGGTCCGTGGTGAGGACGGTCGCGGACGCGTCGCCCGCGTGCAGGTCGATGACCACGTCGATCTCGAGCCCGCTGAGGTCCGCTTCGGAACGATCGACGCCCTTGCCGCCGGCGACACAGATCGCGGCGCCGTTCAGCGTGATGTCGAGCAGCGCCGGGTCGAACGCCGTGGGCGCGTTCCCGACCGCCATCGCGATCCGTCCCCAGTTCGGATCGGAGGCGAAGAACGCGGTCTTGCACAGGTTGTCCTCGGCAACGACCTTGGCGGCGGCCAGCGCCTCGGCCTCGGAGGCCGCGCCCTGGACCGTAATACTGACGTGCTTGGTGACACCCTCGGCGTCCGCCTGCAACTGCTTCACCAGGTCAGCAGCCAGTGCGGTCAGGGCCGCCTCGAAGGCCTCGGGCGTCACGGTCACCCCCGAGGCACCCGAGCTGAGCAGCAGCACCGTGTCGTTGGTCGACGTTCCCCCGTCGACGTCGAGCCGGTTGAAGGTCTTGCCGACCGCGTTCCGCAGCGCGTGGTCGAGATGCGGCTGATCGAGTACAGCGTCCGTGGTCAGTACGCTCAGCATCGTCGCCATGTTCGGCGCGCACATGCC
>DASSDE010000940.1:0-4141 GCA_035697365.1 Kribbella sp.
TACCACGGGCCGGAGGGTCTGCGCGCGATCGCGGAGCGCGTGCATGCGTACGCCGGCAAGCTCGCCGCCTCACTGCGGGCCAGCGGCGTCGACGTCGTGCACGACGACTTCTTCGACACCGTGCTGGCCAGGGTCCCGGGCCGCGCCGCCGACGTTGTGGACGCCGCCCGGCAGAACGGCATCTGGCTGCGCCTCGTCGACGCGGACCACGTCGGCATCTCCTGTGACGAGAAGACCGACGTCGCGACGCTGACCCGGGTCTGCCAGTCCTTCGGCGGTCAGTACGACGACACGCTCGACGCGGCCGGCATCGCAGTGTCGCGGACGACGGAGTACCTGACGCACCCGGTCTTCAACACGCACCGGTCCGAGACGGCGATGCTGCGGTACCTGCGCAAGCTGTCCGACAAGGACTACGCGCTCGACCGCGGGATGATCCCGCTCGGGTCCTGCACCATGAAGCTGAACGCGACCACCGAGATGGAGCCGGTGACCTGGCCGGAGTTCGCGGACCTGCACCCGTTCGCGCCCGTCGAGGACGCCGCCGGGTACGTGAAGCTGATCGGCCAGCTGGAGCGCTGGCTGGCCGAGGTGACCGGGTACGCGAAGGTGTCGATCCAGCCGAACGCGGGCTCGCAGGGTGAGCTGGCCGGCCTGCTCGCGATCCGTGGGTACCACCGCGCGCAGGGCAACCTGGACCGCAATGTCTGCCTGATCCCGGCGTCGGCGCACGGTACGAACGCGGCGTCAGCGGTGATGGCCGGCATGAAGGTCGTCGTTGTCAAGGGCAACGACGACGGGACGATCAACCTGGACGACCTGCGCGCGAAGGCGGCCGAGCACGCCGACCGGCTGGCCGCGATCATGATCACGTACCCGTCGACGCACGGTGTGTACGAGGAGAGCGTCCGCGAGGTCTGCCAGGTGGTGCACGACCACGGCGGCCAGGTGTACGTCGACGGCGCGAACCTGAACGCTCTGCTCGGGCTGGCCAAGCCGGGCGAGTTCGGCGGCGACGTCAGCCACCTGAACCTGCACAAGACGTTCTGCATCCCGCACGGCGGTGGCGGCCCGGGCGTCGGCCCAGTCGCGGTCGCCGCGCACCTGGCGCCGTACCTACCGAACCACCCGCTGCTCGACCAGGCTGGTCCGGAGTCCGGTGTCGGCCCGATCAGCGCGGCGCCGTTCGGGTCCGCGGGCGTGCTGGCGATCTCGTGGGCGTACATCCGGATGATGGGTGCGTCCGGGCTGACCGAGGCGACGAAGGCCGCCGTACTGACCGCGAACTACGTCGCGAAGCGGCTCGAGGGCGCCTTCCCGGTGCTGTACACCGGTGAGAACGGCCTGGTCGCGCACGAGTGCATCCTCGACCTGCGGCCGATGACGAAGGAGACCGGGATCAGCGTCGACGACGTCGCGAAGCGGCTGATCGACTACGGCTTCCACGCGCCGACGATGTCGTTCCCGGTGGCCGGCACGCTGATGGTCGAGCCGACCGAGTCCGAGGACCTCGGTGAGCTGGACCGGTTCTGCGACGCGATGATCGCGATCCGGCACGAGATCGACCGGGTCGCGGCCGGGGAGTGGCCGGCCGCCGACAACCCGCTGGTGAACGCGCCACACACCGCGGAGTCGGTGATCAACGACAAGTGGGAGCACGCGTACACGCGTGAGGACGCCGCGTTCCCGCGTTCGGTCGACCGCGCCTCGAAGTACTGGCCGCCGGTTCGCCGCATCGACGGCGCGTACGGCGACCGCAACCTGATCTGCTCCTGCCCGTCCCCGGAGGCCTTCGAGTAATGTCGCTGCGCTCTGATACCGCTGCTGCTCTGTTCACGGAGATCGCGGCGGCGCAGGGGGATTCGCGGTTGCCTTCGGTCAACGCCGGTGTGCTGAAAGACGGTGCCCTGGCGTGGACGGGGGCGCGGGGCCGGTTCGCCACGGCGGACGGTGCGTTGCCGGGGCCGGACGTGCAGTACCGGATCGGGTCGATCACCAAGACGATGACCGCGATCCTGGTGCTGCAGTGCCGGGACGACGGGCTGCTGTCGCTGAACGATGCCGTCGGCAAGCACCTGCCGGGGATCGCGTTCGGGGATCTGACGATCCGGCACCTGCTCGCGCACAGCGGCGGGATGAACGCGGAGCCCGAGGGGCCGTGGTGGGAGCGCAACCCGGGCGTGTCGTTCGACGAACTGACTGCGGCGATGAACGAGTCGCAGGCGGCCGGTCCGGCGGATCGCCGGCATCACTACTCGAATCTCGGGTTCGGGCTGCTCGGCGAGATCGTCGCGCGGCTGCGCGGGGCGTCCTGGCTGGAGCTGGTCCAGCAGCGCATCCTCGGCCCGTTGGAGTTGCGGCGTACGACGTACTTCCCGGAGGCGCCGGCTGCGCAGGGGTTCTCGGTGCACCCGTTCAGTGGGCAGCTCGACCCGGAGCCGGCCTACGACTCGCGGGCGATGGCGCCGGCCGGGCAGCTGTGGAGCACGATCGAGGACCTGGCGCGGTACGCGTCGTTCTGGATCGACCCGGTGCACGAGGTGCTGAGCCGGGACACCGTCGAGGAGATGGCGACGCCGGTCGCGTCCGATCCGCGCGAGGGGCTGAACGCGTCGTACGGCCTCGGGCTGCGGCTGATCGCGGACGACCCGCAGCTGCTGATCGGCCACACCGGATCGATGCCGGGCTTCCTCGCCGGGCTGTTCGTCGACCGGGTCCGCCGGGTCGGCGCGGTGACGCTCGGTAACGCGACCTACGGGCGGGTGGCCTCGCTGGCGCCCGACCTGATCCGGATCGTGAACACGTACGAACCGCCGATCACGCAGGAATGGGTGCCGGAGCAATCGCTTGCCCAGGGCACCGATCTGCTCGGCCACTGGTACTGGGGCAACACGCCGCTCACCATCTCGGTCTGCGCCGGAATCCTCCAACTCACCGGCGGCCTCACTACCCGCCTCACAACGCTGGGACCGGACCTGTACGAGGGGCGCGACGGCTACCTGGCAGGCGAAAAACTCCACGTGATCCGCACCGACGGTGCCATCACGCAACTCACCGTAGCCACGTTTGTCCTTACCAGAACACCGTACGGTCGTTAGGCTGTAGCGAAACTACATGGAGTAGATCAGGGGTAGATCACCCGGCTCGATACCGGGAGGGCGCAGGTTCGAGTCCTGCCTCCATGTCTGCGACGGTCCAGTGAACGGGGGTTCCGGATGTCGGAGGGGTACGCGACGGGCCGGCTGCGGCATGCGCTCGAGCGGGCGCTGGTTGCGGACGATCCGGCGGTACGCCGGCGGGCGGCGGTCCGGGTCGACGCGTGGCGGAACGTCCTCGACGGGATGGCGTCCGGCCGGCTCGCGGTGGGTTCGCGGACGCCGGTCGCCGACACGCCGGTGTGGGTCACGCTCGAGGTGGTGGCCGGCGGGTTCGCCACCGGGCGGTACCTGGCGGAGGCCCCGCTGCGGGACGACGAGCTCGCGCGGCTGCCCGCTGATGCGCCCGGGGAGACCGATCGGGAGCGGCTCAACCTGTGGTACCTCGGCGACGAGGGCCTGACGGAGCTCGGGCAGGCGCTGCGGACCGGTTGCTATCGCGTCGACGTACCTGAAGAGTCAGCGATGCTGGTGGTCGCCTGGCTGCTCGAGAACGGGCATTTCGCGGCGGCGCTCGATCTGGTCGCGGAGCTGCGTCCGTTGATGCATCGGCTGCGCTTCACGCCGGCGGTTTCGGCTGCGCCTTCCGGGGCGGTGGTGCGGCGGAGCGCGGTGGGTGAGATCCGTGCGCAGCTGCGGCAGGCGAAGGTCCGCCCACAGATCGCAGCGATGCGGGAGACGCTCGGGGTGTGGAATCCGCTGTACGACCGGCTGGTGGCGCTCTGGTGCGACACAGTCGACGGCGACCTCCCCTACCTCACCGATGGCACGGTCGGCGGTGGGTGGCCGTGCCGCATCTGGCCGGACGACTGGGCCGAGCGACGTCGGCTGTGGATGGAGGACTACAAGAGTGCTGTCGAGCTCAACAGCGCGCGGCATCCGCGGAGCAACTTCGCGCGGTTGCAAGCGCTGCTCGAGGAGTGCCCTGACGGCAGCTCGGCGCTGACCGGGCGTGACGTCGGCTGGATCCGGCGCGCACTCGCGAA
>DASSDE010000941.1:0-9633 GCA_035697365.1 Kribbella sp.
GAGGTGGTCGAAGTCTTCAACCACCTCCCGCCGCTCCCACCCCACCACACCCAGCCCCCGACCGCCCCAACCCTCGAGCTACCTCCCGACCCACCCTCAGCGCCCGACGCACCAGCACGTCCAGCACCCGAGCGAGCGGTGGGTCCGGCGCCCGAGCCAGTGGTGGGTCCTGGGGTGGGGTCGGGGGATGAGGCTGCGGGGGTGGGGCGTCGGGGCCGGCGTGCGGCTGTGGTTGTGGGGGCGGTTGTTGTGCTTGCTCTTGCCGGCGGTGGGATCGCGGCGCTGCGATCAGACTTCGGTCCGTTCGGCGACTCACCGACCCGGCCGACGACCGACCCGAGCACCGAGCAGTCCGGTGATCCCACCGCCGGTCCGACCTCGGGTGCGACCGAACCCACCAAGGGCGCGACGCAGCCGCCGGTCACTCGATCAGCGGACCCGTCGATCCGGGTCGGTGGGGATTGCGGTTGGCAGGCTGCAGGCGAGGTAGAGACGGCTGCTGACGGCACTCGGGTCGAGTGCCGCCAGCAAGGCCAGTCGTACCGCTGGGTGAAGGTCGGCTAGTTGGGCCAGGTCGGGCCGGAGGGACGGCGGGTGCGGAGGATCAGGGCGATCCCGATCCCCGCCGCCGCGAGGAGCACGGCGGCGCCTCCGATGACCCAGGGCAGGGCCGAGTTGGAGTCCTTCTCGGTAGCCGTACCGTCGATCGGTCCGCCCGCCTCGGGGGTCGACGCCGAGTTGCCGGAGTCGGTCGGGGTGCTGCTCGACGACGGATCGGGCGTGCCGGTCGGCGTCGGTTCCGGTGTGCTGCCCACGGCGCCGTACTGCGGACCGTCCACCTTCGTCCCGGCGACGGCGAGATCGATCTTGATCGGGACGCCGCTCGCGCCGCCGTCTGCAGCGCCCAGCTTGACGACGAGGTAGTACCAGCCGTCGACCGCCATCTTCCGGACGTCGGCGTTGTTGCCGTCGCGGTTCAGGTACATCACCCGCGACGTGGCGATCGGCTTGCCGTTGGAGGGCAGCGTCATCGTCTCCCCGGTGTAGGCGGTCGTGTCGCTGTCGATCTCGTCCCGCACGGGGTTGAACAGCGCGGTCCAGACGTTGGTCGTCTGCCCGTCGGGCGCTCCGCCGTACGTGACGCGGTAGGCCAGCCCCTGTCCCCAGTCCAGCTTCACCCGGTAGTACAGCTGCTCGCCGTAGAACACCGTCTCCGCATACCGACCAGGGCCGGCCAGGGTGGTCGCCTCGTTGAACGAGCCACCGCCACGAACCGCCTTGCCGGCGCCCGACGGCTGGCCGGCGAACTCGACCCGGGTGGCCTGCGCGGGCTCGCCCTTACCGCCGGTGACCGGCGGCTCGACCCGCACCAGGAGCTCGACCGGCACCCGATCGGTGCCCTTGTTGTCGCGGGTGATCCGCAGCGCGTACCGCCCCGGCTCGTCGCAGGTCGTGCTCTGTCCGGTGCCGTCCGCCAGCTTGTCCCAGCGCAGCACTGTGCTCAGGCTGCCGCCGTCGACCTTGGCCCGGGTGTGCAGCTGCCGCTCGCGCTTGTTGCAGTCGGCGCCGCCCGGCCCGGTGATCCGAATGTCCAGCGCCTCGATGTCGCGGACGTTGCCGCGCGGGAAGACGGCGGTCGCGGCGAAGTACAGCGTCTCGCCTTCCTTCAGGTCGACGGCGTAGAAGCGCTCCTCCTGCGAGTTCAGCGTGTCGACGTACTGGCCCGGCGCGACCATCGGTGCTGTGGTCGGATCGTTGGTCCCGGTGATCGGCTTGCCGACCGGCTCGTAGTGCCGCAGCGCTCGCTCGGTGACCCGGCCGAGGACGCCGGTCAGGGTGCCGGCGTCATCGGCGTCGTGGTACGTGCCGCCGGTGGTCTGCGCGATGCAGGCGAGCTGGGCACGCGCCGCGGCGTCGACCCGGAAGCCGATGGTGTGGACGTGCAGGTCGATGCCCTGCTTGTGCAGTTCCTTGGCGACTGCACACGGCTGCGGCGGGGCGCAGGTGTCCTCACCGTCGGAGACCAGCACGATCGAGCGCTGACCTTCGGCGGGGAGTTGTGCAGCCGCCGTACGCAGCGCCCGCCCGATCGGGGTGTAGCCACGGGCCTGTGCGCGGGTCACCGCCGCCTTCAGCGCCGGCTTGTTCACCGCGCCGACCGGCTGGACCACCTGGACGTCGCGGCAGCCGGCGGCCTTCTCGGAGCCGGACGAGCCGGTGCCGGCGCCGTAGATCGCGAGCCCGACCTGCGCCTGCGCCGGCAGCCCGTCGACCATGTTCGTGACCGCGCGCTTGGCGGCGTCCATCCGGGTGCCGGAGCCGCCGGCGTCGCGAGCCTTCATCGAGCCCGAGGAGTCCAGCACGACCATCACCGGCGAGTACGGGTCCGCTACCGGGGTCGCGGAGGCGTTTGCAGAGTGAAAGACGATGACGAGCCCGACGGTGGCCAGCAGCGCGACGGTACGGCGTATCATGGCGACTCCAGTGTTTGCAGATCGGAACGACGGCGAGCCTATCGTTTGCATTTGTGATTTGCAACCGCAAAGCCTCGGAGGTTCTGTGACCGACTCGCACACCCGCAACGTCGAGCGGCAGATCGAGTGGTACGGCGAACCGCTCGGTGACCGGTTCGGCCGGCTGCTGGCACGGCTCAGCCTCTCGCAGGCGCAGCTCGCCGCGGTACTCGGGCTGTCGGCGCCGATGTTGTCGCAGCTGATGTCGGGCCACCGCTCGAAGATCAGTAGCCCCGCGGTCCTGGCGCGGCTCCTGCAACTGGAGGCCATGGTCGGCGACGCCGACTGGGACGGCCTGGCGCCGGACGAGCGGGCGCGCCGGCTGGCGGACGTTCGTGCGGCGGAGCGGTCCACGCTGACGATGGTGACGTCCGACGTACCGGCAGCGCCGCAGGCCCAAAACTCCGGCGCAGGGGATCCGGTCGCGGTGATCCAGGGCGTACTGCGGGCCGTAGCGTCGGCGGCCGAGCTCGAGAGCGCCGCCCGTCTGCTCGCGCAGGACCACCCCGATCTGGCGGAGGCCCTGCGCGTGCTCGGTACCGGCCGAACGCCGGATGCCCGCGCGTACTACGCCCGACTCATCGGCTGAGTCGAAGAGCGTTCGCTACTCGAGGCGCCGGCCGTCCAGCTTGCGGCGGCGGACGGTGGTTTCAGGGAAGCGGGCTCGGTCGCGGACGTCGGGGTACGCGGTGATGGTCGGCGAACGGCCTTCCACGCTAGCGATTTCCTGGATGAGCCGGGCGCGGAGTTCTGCGCTGATCTCCTGGTGGCCCGCGCTGTCAATGAGGTTGTCCAGCTCGTACGGATCGGCCTGCAGGTCGTACAGGGCGCGCTCCGTGTACGCATCCGCCGCTGGTACATCGCCCGCGTCGGGGGCGTGCACGTAGTACTTCCAGCGGTTCGTACGCAGCGCCCGTCCGACCTCGGACTCGCTCACTTGAATCAATACGGCGTCACGCCTGGACTCCCGCAGCGGTACGCCATCCAGATGACTCGGCAATGCGATCTCGGCGGCGTCGAGCAGAGTCGGTACGACGTCCACTGTGCTGACCGGTGTCGTGACGCGCGCGCCGCCGCGATAGCCGGGACCCTCGACGACCAACGGCACGCGCACCGAGCCGTCGTGCGGTGAGCGCTTGTACTCGCCGTTGCGGGTCTTGAAATGCGAGCCGTGGTCTGACGTGTAGAGCAGCAGAGTGTCGTCGGTCAGGTCGAGGCTGACCAGGGCGTCGCGCAGGCGGCCCAGGCATTCGTCGACGCGTTTGATCTGGCCGTAGTACCCGGCCGCGTGCTGGTGGGCCGTACCAGGCAGGGTCGCCAGGTCGGGCGGCAACCACGCGCCGGTGTAGGTGTCGCGATAGACCTCCGGGGCCGGGTAGTCGTCGTGCTCGTTCTGGTGGTGCGGCTCGATCAGCGAGAGGAACAACAGGAACGGGCGGTCGTCCTCCGAGGCGCGGGTGACGTAGCGGATGGCCGCGTCGGTCAGCGCGTCCGGCCGGTAGCCGGGAAGGAAAACGGGTTCCCCGTTTCCGTCGGACACCACGGTCCGGTACGCGTCGGAGGTGAACTCGAGCAGGTTGGACGCCAGCCAGTACTGGTACCCGGCCTGTTCCTCGGCAGGCACCGGATCCGCGCTGCCCAGATGCCACTTCCCGATGTACGCGGTCTGATAGCCGGCCGCGCCGAACAACCGGCCCAGCGTCGGGGCGTCGGTCGGCAGCGAAACGTTGTTTCGGAAAACGCCGGTGTTTGTCGGAAACATTCCGGTCTGCATCGCCGCCCGGGCCGGCGCACAGACCGGGTTGGTGGTGCACGCGGCGTCGAACATCGTGCCACGCCGCGCCATCAGGTCGAGGTTGGGCGTCAGTCCCAGCGGGCAGCCGGCCGCGCCGACGGTGTCCCAGCGTTGCTGGTCGGTGAAGAAGACGATGACATTGGGGACATTGGGCCTGTTGGGGCGCATCAAAGAGCTCTCATTTCAGTCCGGACAAGGCGATGCCCTCGACGAGGAACTTCTGTGTCACCACGAAGAAGAGGGCGGTCGGGATGAACAGGATCAGCGCACCGGCCGCCGTCAGGTTCCACTGCGTGAAGTACTCCTGGTTGAACAGCGTCAGGCCGATCGGCAGTGTCCGCATCTCGGTCCGGCTGGTCGCGATCAACGGCCAGAGGAACTCGTTCCACTGGAAGACGAACGTGAACAGGCCGAGCACCGCCATCGCCGGCTTGCACTGCGGCAGGATCACCCGCAGGTAGATCCGGAACTCGCCGGCGCCGTCCACCCGGGCCGCCTCGATCAGCTCGTCCGGCAGCGGCCGGATGAACTGCCGCATCAGAAAGATGCCGTAGGCATCCATCAGGAACGGCACGATCAGCCCCTGGTAGCTGTCGATCCAGCCCAGGCTCGCGAAGATCGAGTAGATCGGCAGCATCCGGACGAAGAACGGCACCATCAACGTGGACAGGACGGCGATGAACGCGATCCGCTTGCCGGGGAAGTCCAGCTTCGCGAACACGTACCCGACGAGCGGGTCGAAGATCAGGTGCGACACCGTGATCGCGCCGGCCATCACGAAGCTGTTCAGGAAGAACCGCCCGAACGGTGCGGCCTCGAACAGGCGGGCGAAGTTCCCCCACTGCGGATCCGACGGCCACAGCACCGGATCGCCGGACTGCACCTCGCCATCGCTCTGCAGCGCCAGCACGATCATGTAGAGCAGCGGAAGTACGGTGACCAGGGCCAGCGCGACGAGGACGACGTACGCGGCAATCCGGTCGCCGGGGAAGAGGCGTTCACGCAGTTGTTCACGCATGGTCCCGGTCTCCGATCCGCAGCTGCACCAGGGACAGGATCAGGACGACGATGAGCAGCAGCAGGGACAGCGCGGAGGCGTACCCGAAGTCGTTGTCGTTGAACGCGACGATGAACAGCCGATGCGCGTACAACGAGGTCGCGTTGCCCGGCCCGCCACCGGTGACGATGTACGGCAGCGCGAACTGCTGCAGCGTGCTGATCAGTCCGATGATCGACACGAACAGGGTGGTCGGCGTGAGCAGCGGCAGCGTGATCGAGACGAACCGCCGCCACGGTCCGGCGCCGTCGATCCGCGCGGCCTCGTAGTACAGCCCCGGAATGCCCTGCAGACCGGCGAGGAACAGGACCATCGTGTAGCCGGCGCTCGACCAGACGGTGATGCCGACGATCGTCGCCAGCGGATGCGTGCTGAGCCAGGTCTGTCCGGGCAAACCGATTGCCTCGAGCAACCGGTTCAGGATGCCGACCTGCGGGTCGAGGATGTTCCGCCAGAGCAGGCCGATGATCGACACCGACGTCAGGTACGGGATCAGCAGCACGGACCGGAACAGCGTCCGCCCGCGCAGGGACTGGTTGAGGATGACGGCGAGCCCGAGGCCCACCGCCGTACCGACGATCAGGGTGCCGGCGGCGTACATCAGCGTGATCAGGAACGAGTGCAGGATCTCGGGGTCACCGAACGCACGGGTGAAGTTGCCGAACCCGATGAAGGACGTCCCGTCGGCGTCGTACGCGCCGGTCAGCAGCTGGTTGCCGATCGGGAGGAAGAACAGCAGGACGAAGAACAGCACTGCCGGGGTGAGGAACAGCCATGCGGTCAGCGCCTGACGGCGACGGATCACAGCGCGGCCCCGGCCTGCTTGCGGAACTCGTCCAGCGTCGGGCCGACCGGCGCGTGCTGGATGATCATCTGCTGGTACGCCTTCTTCCAGAGCTCGTTGATCTGCGCCGCCTTGCCGCTGGCCGACAACGCGATGTCCTGCTTGGCGACGACCGCGAGCGACTTCGCGATCACCGCCATGTTCGGGTCGGCGGTGACGGACGGATCCGAGGCCCAGCTCTTCCGCGGCATCGACATCCCGGCCTCCTTGGTCGCGGCCAGTTCGGTCTTGACCGCACCGAGCCGCGTGATCAGCTCCCAGGACAGCTTCGGGTCCTTGGCCTTGGCCGGAATCATCAGCCCGGACCCGGCCATCGCCGCGGACTGCACAGCGCCGGTCAGCGGGACGGCCACGCCGAGCTCGAGGTCGGGGCTGCCCTGCCGGATCGGACCGATGTCCCACGGCCCGGAGACGAACATCGCGGCCCGCTGCGCGGAAAACAGTTTCTGTGGGCCCGAGTAGTCGGTCGTCGCGACCGGTGCGGGGGAGACCTTGTCGGCGTAGACGAGGTCCTGCAGGAACTGCATCGCCTTCAGCGCCGCGTCGCCGGGCTGCATGAACTGCTTGGCCGCAACGTCGCTGAAGTCGACCTTCTGCTGGTTGTAGTACGGCGCGGCGTAGCTCGGGTCGGAGTTGAGCGAGCAGCCGGAAACCTTGTCTTTCGTGGCGCCCTTCGCGGCCTCGAGGAACTCGTCCCAGGTCGCCGGAGGCGTCTCGATCATCGCCTTGTTGTAGAAGAGCAGGCCATTCGCGGTCAGGTGCAGCGGGACCGAGTAGGTCTTGCCCTCGTACTGCCGGGCGACCACGGCCTGGTCCAGGTAGTCACCGGGGAAACCGAATTCCTTGTCCGCCTTCGCGAAGTCGTCCAGCGCCAGCACGTTGCCGGCCAGCCCGTACTGCGTTCCGGTACCGGCGGAAACTTCCTCGACCAGGTCCGGAACGTTTCCGGAACGGAAATCCGCGGTCAGCTTGGTGGTCAGGTCGGGCCACTGGAACTTCTGCCAGTTGATCTGCAGGTCGTGGTCCTTGCCGAACTGGTCGAGCACCTCCTGGTACGCCTTGTAGCCGTGGCCGGCGTTCCAGTAGATGGTGAACGTGCGGCTGTCCTGCTTCTTCGAGGCGGGTTTGGCCGGCGAGCACCCGGCCTCGGCGGCACCGACGGCACCGAGCACGGTGACCCCGAGACCGAGGCGCAGGAACGAGCGGCGGTCGAACGAGTACATGGTGAACCTTTCAGGCTGATTCGCGATGGTTCAGCACCCAGGGCATGGACAGTTCCCGGGCCGGGAGCGCCGGGTCGTCGATGCGGGCGAAGAGGGCCTCGGCCATCTCGGTGAAGTCGAGCTGCTGCATGCCGACGCTGGTCAGGGGCGGCAGGGAGTACGCCGCCTCGCGGGTGTTGCCGGTGCCGATCACGGCCAGGTCGTCCGGTACCTTGACGCCCCGGTCGACCGCGGCCTGCAGTGCGGCGAAACCACCCCGGTCGGACTCGGAGACGATCGCGTCCGGCGGGTTCGGGGCGTCGAGCAGGTCGCGGACCACCAGGACCGCGTCCTCGCGGGAGGCCGCGCCGATCCGGACCAGCCCGGGATCGACCGCGCGGCCGGCCGCCTGCAGTGCGTCGACGTACCCCAGGTACCGGTCCTCGTGGGCGCCGGTGTGGGACAGGAACGCGATCCGTTCGCGACCCGCGTCGATCAGGTACGTCGTGGCCTCGGCAAGGGCGCTCCGCGCGTTGTTGCGGATCACGTCCACGCCGGGCATCCGGAGCGTGTCGCTGAAGGCCATCAATGCCCGGGTGGAACGCCGGTACGCGGTCAGCTCGAGGTCGTCGCTGAGGCTGCCGACGAAGATCGCGCCGTCGACGTGGCCCCGGGTGATCACCCGGAGGGACTGCGCAGCGCGGTCCAGGCGGCGGACCGGGACGCCGATCACCGAGTAGCCGCGCGCGGCGGCGATGTCCTCGCACTGCATCGTGAGGTGGTCGAGCCACGGTCCGACCGGCGGCCCGTAGACGATCGCGATCAGCTCCGACCGCTGCCGCCGCAGGCTTCGCGCCGCGGTGTTGCCCTTGTACCCGAGCCGGCGCGCGGCCTCCTCGACCCGCTTGCGCGTCGGCTCCGGCAACGGGGTCGTCCGCCCGGCCCGGCCGCTCAGAACGTACGAGCAGGTAGCCACCGAGACTCCCGCGGCCTCCGCCACCTCACGAAGCGTCGTACGCTCTTCCCGGGACATGGTGAAAGCATTAACCTGGCCGCAGTGGCAGTCAATCCCCAATTGTTGGTTAATTTAGTACACATTTAACCAGCGCCGGGGTCACGCCTCGGTTCGAGGGGTCAGCCGCGCTCGGGATCGGCGCCGGCTGCCTTGGTGACGCGGTCGCCGACCTCCAGTTGCTTCCAGAGATCGCGCTTGACCTTGACGTCGCGCACATCGCCACCGTCGACCTGTACCTCGAGCTTGCGGTACAGGTTCGCGCCGTCGTACATCGCGCGGGACTTCTTCACGACGACTCCGGTCCAGGCGTCCCCGTCGGCCATTGGTCACTCCTTCGTCACGGTGCGTGTGCGGCTGAAGCTTATCACCGATAACCATCCCGCCATCTGTGCCGTACAGATGCCGTACAGGTGCCGTACGGGTACCGTGCGGTCGTGCCTCAGCAGCGACGGACCGACCGTGGCGCGATCGTCGCGGCGACGATCGCGGTGCTCGACGAGCGCGGGCTCGACCGGCTCTCGCTGCACGCGATCGCGGCCCGGCTCGGGGTCCGGCAGCCGGCGCTCTACCACCACTTCAAGGACAAGGACGCGGTCCTGGCTGCGGCCGCCGCGGAGGTGCTCGACCGGCATCACACCGAGCGGCTGCCGCGGCCGGACGAGGACTGGCCGGCGTTCCTGACCCGTAACGCGCACAGCCTGCGCCGCGCGCTGCTCGCCGTCCGCGACGGAGCCCGGCTGATCGCCCTCGCCGGACCGCGCGCTCCCGAGCTCGGGAACGCGATCGCGCAGG
Source organism: Kribbella sp. (assembly GCA_035697365.1). GTDB lineage: Bacteria > Actinomycetota > Actinomycetes > Propionibacteriales > Kribbellaceae > Kribbella. The sequence goes on from DASSDE010000941.1 coordinate 9,219, forward strand.
TGACCTTCCTCGAGCGGCACGGCTTCGGCGGACCGGACGCGATCCTGGCGTACGTTGCCGTGTCGCGCTACACGATCGGCGCCACGCTCGAGCAGCAGACCGCCCGCGACGGCAGCACGATCACGTTCCCGGACTCGCCCGAGGCCGCACACCTCGCCGACCTGGCCGGACAGGTCCACAAGCTCGGCCCGGACCACGAGTTCCGTACCGGGCTCGATGCCTTGGTGCGCGGTCTCGCGACCAACCGCAAGAACGGCAAGAACGGCAAGAACGGCAAGGTGGATCGATGAAGGCAGAGCGCGTCGTTCGGCGGGACCCGTCCGGGTTCGAGCGTGAGTACGTCGTGGCGGTGCCGGACGGGACCGTTCGCGGTGTGACTGTGCTGTTCCACCCGTTCGGCTTCACGCCCGAGGCG
>DASSDE010000942.1:0-2746 GCA_035697365.1 Kribbella sp.
ACGAACGCGTCGGCCGCCTGCGCCCGCTCCTTGCCGTGGCACTGCTTGAACCGCTTGCCCGAACCGCACGGGCAGGGTTCCCGGGGCCCGACGTCTTCCAGGTCGGCCGGGTCGAGCGTGACGGTCGGAGTGGTGTTCTTCGCGCGCTGCCGCGACTTCTTTCCCATAACCCTGCAGTCTTGCAGCCGAGCCCACCCCGGGGCCAACCAGGCCGCCGTCAGTTCGGGACGGTGGCGTGGACGGTGCGGTGGGTCGCGGCGGTCCGGACGTCCCACGTGGAGGTGAGGACGTCGACGATCGCCAGTCCGCGGCCGCCGATCGACTCCGGGTGCGGGTCGCTGATCCGTACCGGTTCGGTGTCGCCGCGGCCGTCGGTGACCTCGACGTGGATGCCGGCCTTGTCGATCCACCAGGCCGCGCGGACCTCACCGCCCGGGAGCGGCGGGGCGTAGCGGATCGCGTTCGAGAGCAGCTCGGAGAGCACGAGCTGGGCATCGGCGGAGGCGTTGCGGGCGACCCGGTAGCGCTTCAGGTAGACGCCCAGACGGCGCCGGGCGTCCGCTACCGCGGACACTTCGTGCGGCAGTACGACGTCCACGACGCTGACGTCGGCGGGCAGGGTCGCAGAGGACAAGCAGGGCTCCTCGAGGATCGGTTCAGCCACAGGGACTTCTGCCCACGATCCCGGCCCGGAAAACACCCGCAGGTATTCCGTTACATAGCATCTGCGGTCGCCCGCCTAAACCGGCGAAAACCGTAACGAAATCGACGGAATTGAACGTTGCAATAACCGGCCGCATTCACGTCGTTACGTATCCGTACCGCGTGACACAAGCCACACAAATCAGCCCGAATGTGTCACAAACCTGCTGGTCAGACGTCTTCTGCCAGGACTTGCAGCGCCAGGTCGGGGCGGTCGCTGATGACTGCGTCGACGCCGAGGTCGCGGCAGTGCCGGACGTCCTTCTCGGTGTTCACGGTCCAGACATGGACCTGGTGCCCGTGTTTCTGCGCCTTGTCGACATAATCCGGCTGCGTGCTGACGATCTCCAGGCTCGGCCCGGCGTACGAAACGCCGGCCGGCAGCGAGCCGTCCCGGAAGCGCAGCGGGATCCGGTCCATCAGCAGGACCGTCCGCAGGCCGGGCGCGGCGGTCCGCATCCGGCGCAGCGACAGCCAGGAGAAGCTCATCACCCGGACCGGCGACTCCGTTCCGGGCCGCGGACGCGCCCAGCCGAAGCGATCGAGGGCCTCGACCAGCCGCCGTTCGACGCGGCCGGCGTACCGGGTCGGGTGCTTGGTCTCGATCGCCAGCTCGACCGGCCGGCCGGCATCCCGGACGGTCGCGAGCAGCGTCTCGAGGGTGAGCACCCGTCGTCCGTCGGCACCGGTCGGCCCGGCGTTCTCGTCGAGGTCTGCCCACGGGCGCTTCCACGAGCCCCAGTCATACGACTCGAGCTGCGCGAGGCTCATCGTGGAGAGCACGCCCTGACCGTTCGAGGTGCGCTCGATGGTCCGGTCGTGGACGCAGACCAGGTGCCCGTCCGCGGTCAGCCGGACGTCACATTCGAGTCCGTCCGCACCGAACTCGATGGCACGCCGGTACGCCGCGAGGGTGTGCTCGGGCTCGACCGCACTGGCTCCGCGATGGGCGACGACGCGCGGGAGTTTCCGCATGAGCAAACTCTGTCACATCCGGGGCGGATGCCGGGCCCGCCACCTGACGGGCCCAGCGGACTCAGGCGGTGACGTCCTGCAATTCCGCCGTACGGCCGGACGGGCGCGGCAGGCCGTAGTGGTCGCGGAGCGTCGCGCCGGTGTACTCCGTACGGAACAGACCGCGCGCCTGCAGGATCGGGATCACCTCGTCGACGAACGTGGCGAGACCCGACGGCAGTACCGGCGGCATCACGTTGAACCCGTCCGCCGCGCCGGCCTCGAACCAGTGCTGGATCGCGTCCGCGACCTGCTCAGGCGTACCGGTGAATGTCCGGTGCCCACGTCCGCCGCCGAGCCGGCCGATCAACTCGCGGACGGTCAGCTTCTCGCGGCGGGCCAGCGTCACGATCAGCGTGTAGCGGCTCTTCGCGCCCTCGATCTCGTCCTCGTCGGGGAGATCGGCCGGCAACTGCTGGTCGAACGGCAGGTCCTCCGGCGCGACCCGGAGCGTCCGCGCCAACTGCAGCCGCGCGTACTCGGGCCGGATCAGCGAGTCCAGCCGATGTTCCAGCCGCTCTGCCTCCGCGACCGTGGACCCGATCACCGGAACGATCCCAGGCAGGATCTTCACGGTCGACGGGTCACGCCCGAGCGCCACGGCTCGCGCCTTCAGGTCCTGGTAGAAGCCCTGCGCGTCCTCCAGCGTCTGCTGCGCGGTGAAGACCGCCTCGGCGTACCGCGCTGCCAGCCCCTTGCCGTCCTCCGACGACCCGGCCTGAACGATCAGCGGATGCCCTTGCGGCGACCGCGGCAGGTTCAGCGGACCGCGGACCTGGAAATGCCGTCCGACATGGTCGATCGGGATCACGCGCTCCTGTACGGCCCAAGTCCCCTCGGCCTTGTCTGCCACCGCCGCGTCGTCCCGCCACGAGTCCCACAGCCGGTACGCGACCTCGAGGAACTCTGCCGCCCGCTCGTACCGCTCCGCGTGCGTTGGCTGATCCTGCAGGTTGAAGTTGCGTGCCGCCTCCGGACCGGCCGTGGTGACGACGTTCCACCCTGCACGACCACCGCTCACATGGTCGAC
>DASSDE010000943.1:0-2633 GCA_035697365.1 Kribbella sp.
GCGAACAGACGCAGCCTGAACAGTTGCTGCCCGTCTCGGCTGATCGTCGCGTACGCCTTCTTGGCATCCACGTCCACGGAGTAGTCCACAGGGTTCCTTTCAGGAGAGGCGTACATCGACCAGTGCCTCGGCCAGCTGGCCGAGATAGATCCCGTCCCGCGTGATGCCGGCGGCGATGCGCGCCCGACGTACCGGCTCCGCCACCCGCGGGACGACGACGAATTCGGCAGCACTGACGCGTCGGCACTCCCACCCCGCAGGTACCGCGAGGTCCGCGGGCACGCTGACTCGCACGGTGAACGGCTGCCCGTTGACGGCGTCCACCCGGTACGGCGCGATGCGCACGGTGCCGGTGAAGACAGGGTCTGTGGGCGGCAGCAGTGCGCGATGAACGCGGGCCACCTCCGCACCCAACCGGGTCAGCTCACCCAGGTACTCCGGACTCACCACACGCGGATCCCAGTGACCGGAGATCATCAGCTCCGGCTGCAGTCGCTGGTAGAGCGCCGCCGAGGCCACGTAGTCTTCGGCGGCGAAAGCGTTGGCGTACTGGAAGTTGGGCACCTCCGCAGCGCCCCCTGGCTCCCAGCTGCCGGTCTGCTGATCACCTGTCGCCAGTACGCGCCGACCGTCCACCTCGAACCCGATCGCCGACGCGTATAGCGTGTGGCCCGGCAGGTCGTACAAGGAAAGCTCATACTCACGCCAGCGCACAGTTGCGCCGTCTGCAACGTGCTGCGCGCAGGGGATTGGTTCGTACCAGAGGCAGGGTAGGTCGTAGTCCGTCGGATTCTCCAGGACGTGAGCCACCGGGGCGGCGGCCCACACCTCCGTCCCGTGCACCTCTCGCATCAGGTTGAAGGCCGCGACGTGGTCATCGTGGTAGTGCGTCGGAATCGCCACCTCGACGCGGTCGATGCCGTAGTCGCGCCGGAGGGCGCGCAGACTCGGCAGCCATGGCCGCACCACATGCCTCGGACCCCCGGTCGGGATGCTGGTGGTCAGGTCGTACCCGTAGTCGATCAACAGCGCCGTCCCGGAATCACTCAGCAGCGCGTAGCTGCGGGACTCGCTGGTCCGGTTCATCAACAGGTGGGGGCTCAGCTCGACGTACGGATCCTCAAGCTTGTCGAGCAGCCCACTCGGTGTCCCGAGTCGCACGCGGATGAGGTCCTGCAGTGCAATGCAGGTAGCCCGCACTGCTGTCAGCGGGTCGTCCATGCGCGTGCCATGACTGGGCAGCAGTGCCCGTGGCTGGTGGTCGAGCAGCTGCATCAGGGACGCCATAGTCATCGCGGCGCCCTCCATGCCGACGTACGACCACTGCAACGCGGCACCGGACCACACCTTGCCCGGGCTGTGGATCAGGTCACCGGTGAACGCGGTGCCGTCGATCAGGTAGCTGACACTCCCCGGCGTGTGCCCGGGGGTCGGCAGGGTCTGCACGGTCAGGTGACCGATCTCCGACGTGCTGTAGTCCTTCATCACGCCGGCCACCGGAACCGGTTCGAGCAACGAGAACCGGTCCGTGTGCAGGTCGTAGTTGTTCACCAGGTTGCGTTGCTGCCAGTGATGACCCACGTCCGCGATCAGGCCGGCCTCGTTCTCGGGCACCCAGATCCGGGCGCCGGTGGCCGCCAGCAACGGCAGTCCCTCGACCTGGTCGCGGTGGTGGTGGGTGACCAGGACGTCCGTCACCCGATCCACGCCGTACGACGCGACGCGGTCGAGCCAGCGCCCGCTGCCGGCGTCGATCGCCACCGCGGACCGGCTCGCCGGATCGACGAGCAGGTACACCAGGCAGCTGTCCTCGATGGTGTGCACGATCACAGCAGCACCCTAAGCGCAGACCTGGAATCGATTCCACCTCGGCCGGAGCCGGTCAGAGATCGGCGATCGCTTCCGCGGCGGTGCCGTAGATGCGGAACTGGCCGCCGAGGCCGGTGACGGTGAGCGGGCGATCGACCAGCCGGCCGACGCCGACGAGGGCGAGCGTGATGTTGTGGCGGCCGGCGAGGTTGCGGGCCTCGACCAGGTTTCCGAGACCGGCGGAGCTGCAGAAGGTCACGGCGGAGACGTCGATCAGCACCAGCCGGGCGGGCGGCGCGACCGCGGTGCGGATCGCCTCGGCGGCGAAGTCGGTGCTCGCGATGTCGATCTCACCGGACAACCGGACCAGCAGGATTCCCGGCTCCAGTTCGTCGGTGACAGCCTCGAAGGCGGTCTTGATCATGTCGCCGTCCCGCGGCTCTGGCTGGCTTGTCACGCGGGTGTCTCCCCCGGGTTGCGCCACGGACGCGTCCTGGCGGGAATGGAACTGCCGTGCAGTCACACCGTATGCCTGATTGCGCAACAGTCACAACGGGTCTGTGGATGATCGACCCCGGAGCGTGATCTCCCTGCTGTAAGTGCTGCCAGAACAAGACCGAGATGGTGATAGACAAGGCGCTATGAGTACGGAGCAGTTGCTCGCCGACATCGACGCGGCCGCCGATCCGGCCGTGGCCGAGCTACTCGCGCGCTACTTCAAGCTCGGCCCCGGTGAATACGGTCATGGCGACCGCATGATCGGCGTGAAGCTGTCCACGATCCGCGGCCTCCTCAAGCCGTACCTGCGCGCCGGCCTGCCGCTG
>DASSDE010000944.1:0-2195 GCA_035697365.1 Kribbella sp.
CTGAAGGGCAAGGGCGCGGCCGGCGAGCGAGGTGGCCCCGCGGGCGACCTGTACGTCACCGTGCACACCAAGTCGCACCGGATCTTCGGTCGGCAGGGTGAGCACCTGACGCTGAACGTCCCGGTGAGCTTCACCGAGGCGGCGCTGGGCGCGGAGATCAAGGTCCCGACCCTGGACGGCCTGCCGGTCACGGTCCGGATCCCGGCCGGTACTGCGAACGGCAGCAAGCTGCGCGTCCGCGGCAAGGGTTCGGTGCGCCGGGACGGGACGAAGGGCGACCTGCTGCTCACCCTCGAGGTGCAGGTGCCGCACGAGTTGACCGACGAGCAGAAGGAAAAGCTGCAGGAGTTCAACTCCGCGTCGGAGCATCCTGATCTGCGGGCCGGGTTGTTCGGGACGTCGTGATGGGCATCCCGTTCAACCAGGTGCCGACCTGGGACGACCGCACCCCGATCTACGTGATCTCGGTGGCGGCCCAGCTGGCCGGCATGCACCCGCAGACATTGCGCCAGTACGACCGGCTCGGCCTGGTGGTGCCGAGCCGGGCGTCCGGCCGTGGCCGGCGGTACTCGGCGCACGACGTGGCGAAGCTGCGCTACGTGCAGCACTTGTCACAAGAAGACGGCATCAACCTGGCGGGAATCCAGCACATCCTCGCGCTACAGTCGGAGGTGGAGGATCTGCGCAAGCGGGTCAACCAGCTCCTGGCCGAGGTTCAGCGCGGCGTCGGCGCCTCCCGGCGTACGGCGACCAGCAGGGTCTTCTCGGCCGGCCCCGCGGGCGACGTGATCGCCATGGGCCGGCAGCAGACCACGACGCGATGGATCCGCACCCAGCCCCTGGAACTCGGCCCGCGCTGACCCGCCACCACACAACATCAGGCCATCGGAGGCCCTCCGAATCCACCCCTCGGAGCCTCCGAACCGGTGGAGGCCGTCGTTCCCCCGCGGCGCCTCCGCAAGTCGAAGGTGCGCTGACCCCCCGGCGCCCTTCGGCCCCCGCAGGGTGGTCCGTTCCAGGACCGCCCTGCGGTTCCCTTTTCACCTGCCGATCCTGTTGTCTGCCGAGCCGGACCGCATACTCTGGCGAGGTGACCCTGAAGCTGGAGACGGACCGGCTCGTGATCCGGGACTGGGAGGAAGACGACGCCGACGCGGCGCTGGAGATCTTTGGCTCCGCCGACGTGGCGCCCTGGCTGTCACCTGCCATCGACAAGGTGCCGGATGCCGCGACCATGCGGATGATCCTGCAGTCCTGGATCGAGGCCCAGCCGAACTTCGTGGTTCCGGCCGGCCGGTGGGCGGTCGCGCGCCGGGACGACGGTGAGATCGTCGGCGCCCTGCTGGTCCGGCTGCTCCCGCCGTACGAGGAGGATCTCGAGATCGGCTGGCAGCTCCGGCCGAGCGCCTGGGGTCATGGGTACGCGACCGAGGCGAGCCGTGCGCTGATGCGCTGGGCGTTCAGCACCGGCGAGGTCGACGAGCTGTTCGCGGTCGCCCGGCCGCACAACAAGCGTGCGATCGCCACTGCGCGCCGCCTCGGCATGGAGTGGGTCGGCGAGACCGACAAGTACTACGACCTCAACCTGCAGGTCTACCGCGTCCGCGCGTCCGAGTTCACCGCCTGAGCCGCGGCCAGGAGCAGGGTCAGCGCAGCGCAGACGGCGTACGCGTTACCCAGGAACAACTGGAAGCCGTGATGGGTGTACTCGCGGTCGCCGAGGTACGGCGCGTGCCACGGCAGCCCGATCGTGACCGTGGTCGTCCACAGGGCAGCGAGCGCTCCGAGAGCCGTGCGGCGCGGACCGTTCGCCCGTACAGCGCGGAACCACAGCAGGGTGCAGATCGGCAGCGCCCAGACCCAGTGGCCGGTCCGGAGATCGGCGACACGAGTAGTCCAACGACCGCCGCCAGGAGGATCGACCCGAGCAGATCGCCTTGACTACAGGCCTTTCGGACCGCGACGTAGCCGATCGCGAGAGTGATGCCCACGGCAACGATCCAGGCCGGACCAATGCCGTCCACGCCGCCGGCGATTCGGGCGAACACTCCGCGCCAGGCCTGATTGCTGACGAAGTGCGTCGCCCCCGGGCGACTGGGATCGAGCAGATAGTGCCGCCAGAACTGGCGTGAGCCGTCCGGCATCGCGAGTGCACCGGCGAGGATCGTTGCCCCGGTCGCGACGGAGGCGACCAT
>DASSDE010000945.1:0-3661 GCA_035697365.1 Kribbella sp.
AGGACTTGTCCAGGCACGGCTTGATCGCGGCCCAGTACGCTGCCGCGTTGCGGGCTGTGTTCGGCCGGACGCTCGGCTCCTTGCAGTTCACCGGCGCCATCTGGCCGACCGTGTACAGCTTGTTCTTGGCAACGATCGTCGCGTCGGACGCTCCGTTCGGCTGCGTCGTCGTACTCGACGTCGGTTCCTCGGTGGGCTGCTCGGTCGGTTCGGACGTCGGCCCGGTCGGCGACGGCGTGTAGCGGCCCGAGCTCACCGGCGGCGTGTAGTTGTTGTCGGCATTCTTCTTGATCGTGCCGAAGATCCACGCGCCGGCGACAGCCAGCACCACCAGGCTCAGGACCAGGAACGCCGGGCCCTTGGACTTCTTCCGCGGCGGCGGTCCGACGTTGGGTCCCCAGCCGAATCCCTGCTGAGGTCCTACGTGCACCGGCGGATAGAGCTGCCCGTACTGCGGTTGCCCGTACTGGGGTGGCCCGTACTGCGGCTGCCCGCCGTACTGGCCGGGTGGCGGACCGTAAGGTCCTGGCTGCGGCGGTGGGCCGGGCTGCTGCTGGTACGGCGGATTCTGGCCGGGTGGCCCGCCGAACGGTGTCTGGCTCAACCCCGTTCCTTTCACTGGAGAGCCATGGATAGCGGTCGCCACAGTACCGGGAATATCAGGTCAGCTCCGAGCTCGGCTGCGGGTAGGGTCGGCCAGGTGAGCGAAGCCACCACACCGGACAGCCCGATCGACCAGCTCTCCGAGCGGTACCTGGAGCAGTACGTCGTCCTGCAGCCGATCTCCGCGACGTACTTGGGCATCACCGGTCACGATCACGAGTTGCCGGACTACACGCCGTCCGGTTTCGAGGCGCTGACCGAACTGACGCAGCGGACCGTCGCGGAGGCCGAGGCCACCGCGACCGGCAGCCCGCGCGAGGAGGTCGCCAAGGACGCGTTCCTGGAGCGGCTCGGACTGGAGTTGGAGCGGTACCAGGCCGGCGTTCCGCAGCACCAGCTGAACGCGATCGCCTCGGTCCCGTCCGAGATCCGCTCGGTGTTCGATCTGATGCCGACCGCGACCGAGCAGGACTGGGAGACCGTCGCGATCCGGCTCAACCAGGTCGGTACGGCGCTGGACGGGTACCGCGAGACGTTGCTGGAGCAGGCCGGCCTCGGACGTGTGTCGGCGTTGCGTCAGGTGAACGACCTGGCCGCCCGGATCGCCAGCTGGACCGGTGCCGAGGGCGACGACTTCTTCGCCGGCTTGGCCGCGCAGGCACCCGACGGAGCGGTCAAGTCGGAGGTTGAGGCCGCGGCCGCGTCGGCGCGCAAGGCGTACGAGCAGTTCGGCGCCTGGCTGATCTCAGAGATCGCACCGCGCGCACCGCAGCGGGACGCGTGTGGCCGGGAGGTGTACGAGCTGGCGTCGCGCAGCTTCCTCGGTGCCGCGATCGACTTCGAGGAGACGTACGCCTGGGGCTGGGAGGAACTGGCCCGGATCGAGGCGGACATGCAGGCGATCGCGGCCGGCCTGAACGGCGGCGACCGCGGCATCGAGGCGGCCGCCGCGGTGCTGGACAACGACCCGGGCCGCAAGATCCACGGCAAGGAAGCGTTCCGCGACTGGATGCAGCAGATGTCCAACGCGGCCGTGGCCGAGCTCGGCAGCACTCACTTCGACATCCCGGACGAGATCCGCACGCTCGAGTGCATGATCGCGCCGACCTCGGACGGGTCGATCTACTACACGCAGCCGAGCGAGGACCTGACCACCCGGCCGGGCCGGATGTGGTGGGCGGTGCCGAGCGGCATCGAGGACTTCGCCACCTGGCGTGAGGTCACCACGGTCTACCACGAGGGCGTTCCCGGGCATCACCTCCAGTGCGCGCAGACCATGCTGCGCACCGACCTGCTCAACCGGTGGCAGCGGCTCGACTGCTGGGTCTCGGGCCACGGCGAGGGCTGGGCCCTGTACGCCGAACGCCTGATGGAGGAGCTGGGTTACCTCGAGGACCCGGGTGCCCGCTTCGGCATGCTGGACGCGCAGGGCTTCCGTGCGGCCCGCGTGATCGTTGACATCGGCATGCACCTGGAGCTGGAGATCCCGCGCGACAACCCGTTCGGCTGGCGGCCGGGCGAGCGATGGAACGCCGAGCTCGGGTTCGAGTTCCTCCGGGCCCACTGCCGGATGGAGACCGAGTTCCTCCGGGCCGAGCTGAACCGCTACCTCGGCTGGCCGGGGCAGGCGCCGTCGTACAAGGTGGGTGAGCGGATCTGGCTGCAGGCGCGGGAGGAGGCCAAGCAGCGCAAGGGTGCCGCGTTCGACCTGCGGGCGTTCCACTCCGACGCGCTGAACCTGGGCTCGATCGGACTGGACCCGCTACGCCGGGCCCTCGCCAAGCTGTGAGCGACCCAGCTGTGAGCGACTCAGCTGTGAACGTGCGGTTCGTGCTGGCGTCGGCGTCGCCGGCGCGGCTGAAGACGCTGCGTGGTGCCGGGGTCGAGCCGGAGGTGATCGTTTCCGGTGTCGACGAGGACCACATCACCGCGGAGAGCCCCGGCGAGCTGGCTCGGCTGCTGGCGACGCTGAAGGCGCGGGCGGTCGTGGCGAGCCTGACCGAGCACGCGACCGTGCTCGGGTGCGACTCGGTGCTGGAGCTGGACGGTGTCGCCTATGGCAAACCTGGTACGCCGGAGGTCGCGCGGGAACGACTCCGGTCGATGCGCGGGCGGAGCGGCGTACTGCACACCGGGCACTGCCTGATCGACACGAACTCCAAGCAGGAACTGCGGGAGCTGGAGTCGACCGAGGTGTTCTTCGCCGACCTGACCGACGAGGAGATCGACGCGTACGTCGCCACCGGTGAACCGCTGGTGGTCGCAGGGTCGTTCACCGTCGACGGTCTCGGCGGCCCGTTCGTCACCGGCATCGAAGGCGACTACCACAACGTCGTTGGCGTCTCGCTGCCTCTGCTCCGCCGCATGCTCGCCGAGGTAGGCATCCCCTGGCCGGCCCTCTGGCGATCCACCACCCACTTCGCCTACGACGAGCCCGAAGCAGCCCGCTACGACGACACCCGCGGCGGCGTCGAACGCGCGCAGGCCGCGGCACTCGCGGTCGACTCACTCCTGCCGAAGGGTGGGAGAGTGCTCGAACTGGCTGTAGGTACTGGGATCGTGGGTGCGGAACTTGTTGCCCTCGGCCACTTAGTGCACGGCGTCGACCTGTCGAGCGCGATGCTTCGGCGGGCAAGGTTTCGGTTGCCTGGGCATGTTGCCGCGGCCGACGCCGCGAAGCTTCCGATCGCCGACAGACGGTGTGATGCGGTGGTCGCGGTCTGGTTCTTGCACCTGCTGGAGGACAGCGACGCCGCACTGGCCGAGGTCGCGCGAGTCCTGCGCCCGGACGGTGTCTTCGTCACCACCACCGACAAGTCCGACGCCGGCCGCTACGCCGACGGCCGAGGTCTGAACGACTCCCGCGCCCAGGACGCCATCACTCACCTGGTCGCCCGGGCAGCCCACCACGGCCTCACCCTCGACGGCGCCACCACCTTCCCCGGCCCACCCCGCAACACGAACGAGTCCCCGCTCTACCCCTTGGTCCGCTTCCGCCGTACGTGATCCTGAATCCGTGCACACCAGTTGGTTGCCGAGTGCCATCGCGCACACCCCG
>DASSDE010000946.1:0-3208 GCA_035697365.1 Kribbella sp.
AGCACCTCGGCAACTTACGAACCAGTTTCGCGGGTGCACTGACCCGGGCACGCGTTGCGGGCGAACTGCGCCCGGGGGTCGGTGCTGAGTCGGCGGCGCTCCTGGTTGCGGTCGTCCAGGGCATGAATGTGATGGCCAAGACGCATCCCGGGCGCAACGTGCTTCAGGCGGTGGCCGACCAAGCCCTCGCCGGTCTCGTCCGCACCCGATGAGCCGGTGCAGATGTGGTGGGAACAAGCTCAGGACGTCATCTGCTCGGCGTACTCGGGACAGCACCTTCCGCCAGCTTGAGCCGGGTCCAGATGTTCATGTTGATGACGATCCCGATGATCTCGAGGATCTCCTCTGGTGAGAAGTGCTCTGCGAGTGCGTCGTGCCGGGCACCGAAATCGTCGGCGACGGTCGCATCCGCGACGCGGGTGAGCGCCTCGGTGTAAGCGAGGGCAGCGCGGGTCCCGGCGTCATGGAACTCGGTCTCCCACCAGGCGGTCAAGGTATCGATCACCGGTCCGGGGACGCCGACATCGCGGGCTGCCTCGTAGTGAAGGTTGAGGCAGTAGACGCAGTTGTTGATCTGAGCCACCCGCAGGCGCAGGAGTTGGGCGAGTCGGTGGTCGATGCGTACGTCGGCCCGATAGCCGAAGGCGTCCGCGCCGTGGCGCGCGAGCTTGGCGAGGTTCTCGTTGGCCGAGCTGTCGGCGCGCCGGTTGGTGAAGGTGGCATCGGTCATCTCGTTGCTCCTGTCGGGATCGGCAATCAGTCTCCGCGCCCTTCCGTCCTCCCTCATGGGGTTACTCCCAGTAGAGAACTATTTCGTCCTTGTCTGAGCTGAAGAGGCGTTTGAAACTAGATGTGATCGGTCAGAAAGTGGACTTTATCGGCCAGTTGTACGAGTCTAGGTCCACGAGTGCTGCCGGGGAACCAGGTTCCACCAGCAGGAGTCGTGATCCGACCGGGAAGGGACAATCGGCATGAGCAAGATTTTCGAGGATCGCAAGATCATTGTGGTTGGCGGCACCAGCGGTATCGGCCTCCAGACCGCGACGGACGTGGTCGCGGCGGGCGGTAGCGCGGTCATCGTCGGTCGCTCGGGCGCCAAGCTCGACGACGCCGTGGCGAACCTGTCGCGGACCGGCAGTGTGTGGTCGGTCGCGGCTGACCTGACCGACTGGGAACAAGTCGTCGAGGCCCAGAAGCAACTGGCTGAGAACCATGCGGATGCCACCCTCCTGGTCAACTCGGCGGGCCTGGTGCGACTCAAGCCCTTCCTCGATCACGAGGTCGCGGACTACGACTCGTACCACGACCTCAACAGGGCGACGTACTTCCTGACTCAGACGGTCGTGCGGGGCATGGTCGCCGGCGGGCAGGGCGGCGCGATCGTGAATGTCGGCGCCATGTGGGCGTACCAGGCCCTTGCTGTGACGCCGTCGTCGGCCTTCTCGATGGCCAAGGCTGGCCTGCATGCGTTCACGCACAACCTGGCGATCGAGCTCGCCGGCTCGGGCATCCGGGTGAATGCTGTCGCTCCCGCTGTCACGGCGACGCCGCATTTCGACTGGATTCCCGCCGACCAGCGGGAGGCGACGCTGCAGCAGATGGCCGGCCTGCACCCGCTCGGCCGGGTCGGCACTGCGCAGGACGTGGCGTCGGCCATTACCTTCCTGCTCTCGCCGGCCTCGGGTTGGACCACCGGCGCCATCCTCAACGTCGACGGTGGCGTGATGGCCGGCCGCAACTGACTGCGTGGCCAAAGCGGCCATCGTTTTCGAAGGGTTCAGGCGGCGTCGCCTAGCCAGCTGCCGGAAGGGCATCCAGCAGCTGGCGGCCGAGCTGAGTCAGCGACCGGTGTCGCGGTGGTGTTGGGTTAGTTGTCGTGGTGGTCGAAGCCCTCTGGTGCGCGGTCGAGAAAGCCGGTGACCTCGGCGATCCGGCCTTGCTCGTCGAGCTCGAGGAAGTCGGTGCCGGTCGCGAACGACGTTCCGTCGACGGTCAGCTCCCATTGCAGGCGCGCGCGGCCGTGGTGGGTCTCCGGATCGGTACGCGGACGGAAGACATAACCGGGCTGGTGCTCGGCGAACTGGTCACGGAAGCCGGCCAGCTCCTGGACACCGTGCAGCACCCCGATCGGTGCGCGGTAGGCGACCTGTTCTGCGAAGCGTCCGTCCGCGGTCGCGTTCCAGAACCCCACGTACTGCTCGATGGCCTCGAGGCCGGAGTTGTCGGTCATGTGTTCGCTCCTTCGTGCTGGTTGCTGTACCAGCCCACTGTGAAGGCAGGAGTGGAGGCTGCTCAATCACCTCCGAGGTGATTGCCGCGCCGTCGCGGCGGCGGCATTGTTGTGGTCGTGAGTGCGATTGCGGCGAGGCCGGACGGACAGGTCGGAATGCTCGTGAAGCGCTGGCGCGAGCGGAGGCGTCGCTCACAGCTGGATGTATCGCTGGCGGCTGACCTGTCGGCCAAGCACCTCAGCTACATCGAGACGGGGCGGTCGAATCCGAGCCGGCAGATGATCGAACGGATCTGCGACGAGCTGGATGTACCGCTGCGGGAACGCAACCGGATCTACCTGGCCGCCGGATTCGCACCCGCTCACAGCGAGCGGCCCTTCACCGATCTCGGCGCTGCGGAGGCTGCGGTGCGCGCCGTACTGGCCGGCATGGAGCCGAACCCGGCCGTCGCCGTGAACGTCCGTTGGGACCTGTGGGCCACGAACCGGGCCATGCAGCCGTTCCTCGGCGATCTGCCCACCGAGCTGGCCGGTCCGCCGGTCAACATGCTGCGCGTGACGCTGCATCCGGACGGTCTGGCGCCGAGGATCCGCAACCTCCAACAGTGGCGGGCTCACGCGCTCCGGCGCGTACGGCGTCAGCTGGAGCGGACCGCCGACGATGGTCTCGCCGACCTGCTGGTGGAACTGGAGGGTTACGAGGACGTGCTCCCCGCTGCAGCCGATGGCATCGCCGACGATCTGGTCGTGCCGCTGCGGCTCAGTACCAGCTACGGCGACCTCGCCTTCTTGTACGCGGCCACGGTGTTCGGTTCGCCGCGGGACGTGACGCTGGATGAGATCGCCATCGAGACGTTCTTCCCCGCCGACGCCACGACGGCAAGGATCCTGCGCTCACTGACGACCCCGCCGGCCTGATTCCTTCGGCGTGACGTCCCAGCGCCGAGGTTGGTGGACGCCGGCGACGGTCGCCCCTCA
>DASSDE010000947.1:0-2705 GCA_035697365.1 Kribbella sp.
CCCCGGATGCCGCTGCCGATCACCACCTGGCCGGCCCGGACGACCGCTTCGTCGACGAGGACCGGCCAGTCGGCGGGCAGGCCGATCGGCGTGATGCCGCCGTACTCCATGCCGGTGCGACCGACCGCGTCGTCCTGAGCGGCGAACGAGATCTTCCGGACGCCGAGGTGCTTGCGGATCACGCCGTTCACGTCGGCGCGGTCGGTGGCGAGCACCAGGACGGCGGCGTGCGACTCCTCGCCGGCGCGCTTGCCGAGCACGATCACGCAGTTCGCCGAGGCGGCCATCGGTACGTCGTACTCCGCGCAGAACGCCGCAGTGTCGGCGAGCTCCGCGTCGATCGGGGCCGCATAGGCCAAGATGTCGCCGAGGGCGTCCCGCACCGGTGCGGCGAGCAGCTCCGGTACGTCGGCCGCCGCCTTCCACTCCAGCTTGCCCATGGTCGGGGCGGTCACTGCTGCGCCGCCTTCACCAGGTCGGCGTACTCGGTGTGCTCCTCGAGGAAGCTTTGGTAGAACGGGCAGGCCGGCTGCACCTGCAGACCGGCGGCGCGGGCGTCGTCCAGCGACTTGGTGGCGATCGTCCCGGCCACGCCGCGGCCGCGGAACTCGGGCAGCGTCTCGGCGTGCAGGAACGTGATCGCGTCCGGGTGCAGGCGGTAGTCGACGAAGCCCATCAAGGTGCCGTCCGCGTCGTGCGCCTCGTACCGGCTGCGCTCCCTGGCGTCGACGACAGTGATCTCATTCTCCATGCCGCCACTCTAGTCAGCGTGACGCAGGGTTTTGACTTCCGCACTCCTGGGGTACCGGCGATGGGGCTTTCGAGAGCACCGGCCGGGAGGAGCACCGATGAGCAACGAGCACGCGCTGGAGCACGGCAAGGCGATTCCGAGCCTGGTGCCGGCCAGGATGGACCGGTTGCCGTGGACCAGGTTCCACTGGATGATCGTCGTCGGCCTCGGGGTCTCGTGGATCCTCGACGGCCTGGAGATCCAGCTCGTCTCGCTGGTCGGGAACGTACTGAAGGAGCCCGAGACCCTGCACCTCACCACTGCGGAGGTCGGGCTGATGGCCTCGATCTACCTGGCCGGTGAGGTGGTCGGCGCGCTGCTGTTCGGCCGGATGACCGACCGGCTCGGCCGGCGCAACCTGTTCATCGTCACGCTGCTCGTCTACCTGATCGCGTCCGGCGCAGCCGGCCTGTCCTGGGACATCGGCTCGCTGCTCGTCTTCCGGTTCATCGCTGGGATGGGGATCGGCGGTGAGTACGCCGCGATCAACTCCGCGATCGACGAGCTGATCCCGTCGAAGTACCGCGGCCGCGTCGACATCGGCGTGAACGGCACGTACTGGGGAGGTGCGCTGATCGGGTCGGCCGTCGCACTGGTCTTCCTGAACAAGGACATCGTCCCGATCGAGTGGGGCTGGCGGCTGTGCTTCCTGATCGGTCCGGTGATGGGCCTGTTCATCATCTACCTGCGCCGGCACATCCCGGAGAGCCCGCGCTGGCTGATGACGCACGGGCGGGTCGAGGAGGCCGAGCGGACGGTCGACGAGATCGAGGAGACGGTCCGGCGGCAGGGCGGCGAGCTGCGCGAGGTCCGTGACGACGAGGCGATCGAGCTGGTCGACTACCCGCCGGTGACGTACCGCGAGATCGCCCGGGTGATGCTCCGCGACTACCGCAGCCGTTCGTTCCTCGGCTTCTCGATGATGGTCACCCAGGCGTTCCTCTACAACGCGATCTTCTTCACCTACGCGCTGGTGCTGAAGTCCTACTTCGGCCTGAACGACTCCAGCATCGCGATCTACTTCTTCCCGTTCGCGATCGGCAACCTGGCCGGCCCGTTGCTGCTCGGGCACTTCTTCGACACCATCGGCCGGCGCCGGATGATCCTGGCGACGTACACCGTCTCGGCGATCGTACTGTTCATCACGGCGCTGCTGTTCAACTCGGGAGCGCTGAACGCGGCGACCCTGACGATGCTGTGGTGCGTGGTGTTCTTCTTCGCCTCTGCGGGCGCGTCCTCAGCGTACCTCACGGTGAGCGAGATCTTCCCGATCGAGCTCCGCGGCCAGGCGATCTCGTTCTTCTTCGCGATCTCGCAGCTGACCGGTGGTGTGATCGCGCCGTACCTGTTCGCCTCGCTGATCGGTGAGGGTGACAACCCGGCCCGCGGGCCGCTGACGGTCGGCTACATCATCGGCGCCGTCGTGATGCTCGCCGGTGGTGTGATCGCCTGGTTCTTCGGCGTGGACGCCGAAGGCCAGTCGCTGGAGAACGTCGCCAAGCCGCTGTCGGCGACCGGCAAGATCGGCAGCACCCGTTTCCAGGGGACGGCGCCGCGACTGCCGAGTACCGACGCGCAGGGACGGCGGATCACGCCGGTCAAGCCGGAGGCGGAGCAGGGCGAGCAGCCCGATCGGCGGGGCGAACCCTAAGATCACTGCGTGGGCTCTCTGCTGATTGCGGGTACGACGTCCGACGCCGGCAAGACGACCGTCGTCACCGGGTTGTGCCGCTGGCTGGCGCGGCAGGGTGTCCGGGTCGCGCCGTACAAGGCCCAGAACATGTCGAACAACTCCATGGTCTGCGGCGACGGCACCGAGATCGGCCGCGCGCAGTGGATCCAGGCCGTTGCCGCGGGCGCCGAACCCGAGGCGGCGATGAACCCGGTGCTGCTCAAGCCGGGCAGCGATCGGCGC
>DASSDE010000948.1:0-8815 GCA_035697365.1 Kribbella sp.
ATCACCAGCTCGGCCCGGTTCCGCCAGCGCCGGTACAGCACCTGCTTGCCGGTCTGGGCCCGCGCCGCGACCGCTTCCATCGTCAGCCGCGCGTAGCCGGACTCCATCAACTCGGCCCACGCGGCGTCCAGCAGGACAGCCTCCAGTTCGGCACCGCGCCCGCGTTTCTCGGCGCGATGGCCCCACTGCTCGACAGCACGATCGTCACGATCGCGCTGCACACCCTCGGCGTCGAACTGCACACCTCGGTCGCAGGAGTCCAATGGGTCAGTACGGCGTACCTGCTGGCGCTCGCGATGGCGGTGCCGATCACCGGCTGGTCCGCGAACCGGTTCGGCGCCAAACGGATGTGGATCGTCGCGCTCAGCCTGTTCCTGGCCGGGTCGGTGCTGTGCGGCATCGCCTGGAACATCGGCTCGCTGGTCGCGTTCCGGATCCTCCAGGGCGTCGGCGGCGGACTGATGCTGCCCATCCTGCAGACGATCCTGCTGCGCGCCGTCGGCCGCGACCGGATCGGCCGGCTGATGGGCGTCGTCACGCTGCCCGTGGTGATCGGCCCGATCCTCGGCCCCGTGCTCGGCGGCCTTATCGTCGGTCACCTCGACTGGCGCTGGATCTTCTACGTCAACGTCCCGATCTGCCTCGCCGCGATCGTTCTCGCCGTACGTACGCTCCCGCCAGACCCCGCACCGGCCGCAGCCGCGCTCGACCTCACCGGTCTGCTGCTCGTGTCGCCGGCGATCGCCGCGATCATCTACGGCCTGAGCCAGGTCGGCGACCACGGCTTCGGGCACGCCGCCGTACTGGTCCCGATCGTGCTCGGCGTGATCCTGCTCGCGGCTTTCGTCCTGCGCCGCACCGCCGAGCCGCTGATCGACCTTGCGCTGTTCCGGACCAGGTCGTTCGCCGCGTCGACGGCGCTGATGTTCCTCACCGGCTTCGGTCTGTACGGCGCGATGCTGCTCCTGCCGCTGTTCTACCAGCAGGCCCGGGGCGAGACGGTCACCGCAGCCGGCCTGCTGCTCGTACCGCAGGGCATCGGCAGCTTGATCGCCCGGACCGCCGGCGGCCTCACCGATCGGTACGGTCCCCGTCCGGTCGTCCTGATCGGGATCGTGCTGACCACGATCGGCACGATCCCGTTCGCGGTCGGCAACTTGTCGTACTGGCTGCTTGCGATCGCACTCGTGATCCGCGGCGCCGGCCTGAGTGCGGTCAACCTGGCTGTCATGGTCGGGGCGTTCCGCGAGCTTGAGCCGGTCCAAGTGCCACACGCGAGCAGCACCACGCGGATCCTCCAGCAACTGGGCGGGGCGTTCGGCGCGGCAACGCTGGCTGTCGTACTCCAGAACCAGCTGCACCAGCACAGCCCGAGTGCTGCCTACGCCCACAGCTTCGGCTGGGCCGTCGCCTTCACCGTGGTCGCAGCAGTACCCGCCGTCCTCCTCCCCGGGCGCAGAGTCTTGAATAAGTAACACGCTTGGTTTAACTTATCCGCGCAGTTGCTCTCGCCTGTCCTTCCGGTACCGCCACCTGGAGGTTCCAGCATGTCCAGACGCCTGTTCGCGCGCGCCCTTTCCACCATTTCTTCCACGGCTCTGCTCGCCGGCCTGCTCGCCGTCCCGACGGCGCACGCCGCGACCATGTACCCCAGCGGGGTCGGTGCCGATCTCGGCCCGGCCCCGACCACCCTCGGGATCCAGCCCGCCGCCGGCGACGACCCGGCCGGTCTGCGGACCGGGACCGAACAGGGCCGGACGTACTGGCAGACGAACCAGGCGGCCGGCACCGGCTACCTCGAGTTCGACGTCGACCACGACTACGTCGACGAGATCGGCACCGACGACGTCCTGGTGACGGTGACCTACCTCGACAGCGGGTCGGGCACCCTCAACCTCCAGTACGACGCCCAGGCCGACCCGCAGCAGAACGCGACCGGTATCCAGCTGACGAACACCGGCCAATGGAAGACCGGCGTGTACGCGCTGACCGGCATCGCGTTCACCAACCGCCTCGGCGACGCCGACGTCCGCGTCTTCGGCAGCGACGACATCACGATCGCCGCGCTCCGGATCAGCACCGCGGGCGCCTCCGTACAGCTCGGTGCCGCGCCGATCCAGAACGGGATCAGCCCGCGCGCCGGGGACGACGCCTCGCACCTGATCACCGGCGTCCAGGACGGCCGCCCGTACTGGCAGACCGACCGCACCGCGCCCGCGCCGGGCACCAGCTTCTTCTACATGAACGTCGCGGACACCTACCTGTACGACAACCACAGCCTGGTGCTCGTCAGCATCGACTACTTCGACGAGGGCAACGGGCAGTTCGGGCTGCACTACGACTCCCCCGGCGACACGATCCCGGACAAGTTCAAGAACTCCGAGGTCGTCACGTACGGCGACACGAAGACCTGGAAGACCTACACCTTCGCGCTGCCGGACGCGGTGCTGACCAACCGCTCCAACGGCGGCGACTTCCGGATCCACAACGGCGACGGATCGGCCGACCTCAAGGTCGCCGCGGTCCGGGTCGCCAAGGTCGCGACCACCCTCGACGTCACCGAAGGCCTCGTCGACATGATCGGCGTGGCCACCCGCGCCGAGAAGGCGGCCCGCGAGGGGACCCGCGACGGCCAGTACCCGGCCGGCAGCCGCGCCACCTTGCAGGAGGCGATCGACAACGCTCAGGCGGTCGCATCCACCCCGGGCGTCACCGACGTACAGGTCAAGGAAGCTCTGACCACGCTGCAGGCCGAGCTCGACGCATTCAGCGCCTCGGTCGTCGACACGAACTTCGCCGACGAGGGTACGGCGTCGGCGAGCGGCGGGATCGGTGCCGCGAACGTCAACGACAACAACCACCAGACTTCCTGGACCGGTGGCGCGTCGTCGTGGTTGCAGCTCGACCTCGGCAAGCCGCGGCCGGTGAACGACGTGCGGGTGGAATGGGCCGAGGCCTACTCCCCCGACTACACCGTGCGGGTGTCGAACGACGGCAAGAAGTTCACGACCGTCGGGCGCACCGGGTCGCCTGGCGGCAACCAGCTCAGCCGGACCCGCTTCGCCACCACGAACGCCCGGTACGTGCGGGTCGCGATGACCGGCGCCGACTCGTTCGTCGTGAAGGAACTCCAGCTACGCGAGTCGCCGGTGGTCGTACCGCAGCCCAAGCTGGTCCGCACCACGAACCCGACCGAGGACGGTGTCGTCGCCGACTTCGACGCCACCCAGTACGGCGCGGACCGGACCGGCCGGCGTGATTCGACGAAGGCGATCCAGCAGGCGATCTACGCCTGCCAGGACGCCGGCGGTGGAACCGTCTGGCTCCCGGCCGGCCAGTACAAGGTCACCGACACGATCGAGGTGCACGCGTTCTGCACACTGCGCGGCGACCACGGCCCGAAGCTCGGCACCGGCACCGTCGTGATCGCGGACCTCGCGCCCGGCGACGACGGACCGAGCCTGTTCCGGATCGGCGGCAGCGCGGGCGTCCTCGGCGTCACCACGTACTACCCGAACCAGAACGCGGCCGACCCGGTGCCGTACAACTACACGTTCGAGATCCCCGGCGGCGCCTGGATCGGCAACGAGAACTACATGATGTCGACCGTCTCCGACGTCACCATGCTGAACTCGTACCGCGGGATCGGCGTCAGCACGATGCCGAACGACCACGGCAACGCGCCCAGCTCGGGCCAGGTGCACGAGTCCACGACGATCCGCAACGTCACCGGCACGGCGCTGTTCGAGGGTGCTCGCGCCTACAACGGCGCCGACGTCGGCACCTGGGAGAACGTTGCCTTCAGCAACACGTACTGGGCCTCGGCGCCGGCCGCGTTCCACCCACCGACGCGGGCCGCGCTCGACGCCTGGACCCGCGCGCACGGTACCGGCCTGGTCCTCGGTGACCTCGAGTGGGACCAGTTCTACCGGATCGCGGTCTCCGACTACGCCGTCGGCATCCACGTGGTGAACGGACAGCGCGCGCAGTTCACGGGCAGCTTCCTCGAGCCCGACGTACGCCGGACCGGGACGGGCCTGCTCGTCGACGTCATGGACGACCGCTGGGGCATGACGCTGGCCGGCGGCCGCGTCGAGGGCACCGACGCAGCGATCACCAACAACTCCCACGGGTACGTCAAGACCACCGGGACCGCGCTGACTGGCGCTGTCACGGGGACCGTCCACCAGATGTCCGGCATTGCGCCGACCTACACCCAGCGGCCGCTCCCGAAGCCGGTCCAGAAGCTGTACGTCGTGGATGCGCCGCACGGGGTCGGATACCTGCCGTCTGCCGACGCGACGCGCGCTGTCCAGCGGGTGCTCGACCAGGCGGGCCGTGCGGGTGGCGGGATCGTGTACCTGCCGGCCGGGTGGTACCGCATCAGCACGCATCTGACGGTCCCCGCGAAGGTCGAGCTGCGCGGTGCGTCCGCCGTACCGAACCGGGACGAGGGTGGCCTCAGCGGTGGGACTGTCCTGCAGGCGTTCGAGCGGGACACCGAAACTGCGCTGCTGACGCTCCAGAGTCGGGCGGGGGTCCGTGGACTGCGCGTGTTCTACCCGGAGAACAATCCGGCGAACGGCGTGGTGCCCTATCCGTACGCGATCCGCGGCCACGCCGGCGGGAACTACGTGATCAACGCCGGCTTCCCGAACGCCTGGAACGGCATCGACCTCAGCGGCGACAACATCGTCGTACGGAAGGTTGCCGGCGCGTTCTTCGAGCACGCGATCACGATCGGGGCCGGACGCAACGGTCGCGTCGAGGGCGTGCTCTCGAACGGGAACGCGGTCACCCGGGTCGGCTACTCCGAGCCGTACTGGATGAACGAGGGCGACATCTTCACACTCGTCATCGACAAGTACATGCGGAAGACGGCGAAGATCGTCACCGTCGACGGCGCCCGCGGCCTGACGCTGCTGGACGTGTTCGCGTACGGCTTCCACGACGGCCTCGTGGTCAACTCCGGCCAGGTCGACGCGTTCAACCTCGGCACCGACAACCTCGGTACGGACGGTCACACCGTCCAGGTGCTGGACGGGGACGTCGAGGCAACCAACCTCGCGCGCTACAACGGTGCGACACTGAGCGGGCCGGCGACCTTGCACAATGTGATGGTGATCAACGTCGTCCAGCGCAGCATCGCGGTGCAGGCGAACGGCAACGGCGCCGTGACGATCGCCGGCAACGAGTCCGAGCCGGGCACGTACGAGGTCGGCGCGCAGGTCACAGTGACTGCGACGCCAGGATCGGATAGCGTTTTCCGTGACTGGACCGTGAACGGGACAGTGGTGTCGACGAAGGCGTCTTATACCTTCACTGTCGCCGCGGACCAGGTACTGACCGCGAACTTCCAGTAGGAGCGAGATGCCTGACACACAACAGCAGGTCGCGATCGTCGGGTGCGGCATCATCGGCCGCACCCACGCCAACACCATCGCGGAACGGCCGGACGCGATCGTCACCGCCCTCGTGGACGGCGACGCCGCGGCCGCGGAGGCACTGCGGGCGCAGCTGGTCGAGCTCGGACAGCCGGAGCCGAAGGTGTACGCCGACCTGACCGCGGCGCTAAGTGGGTCCGACGTGTCGCTCGTCGCGATCTGTACCCCGAGCGGGACGCACGCGGCGCTGGCCGAGGAGGCGCTGCACGAGAAGAAGCACGTGGTGATCGAGAAGCCGCTCGACGTGGACCTGGTCCGGGCCCGCCGGCTCGGCGCCGCGGTCGACCGGGCCGGGAACTCGGGCGTCGTCGCGTCGGTGATCAGCCAGCACCGCTTCGACGCCGGCAGCGCGGCCATCAAGCAGGCGATCGACGCCGGGCGGTTCGGGAAGCTGACGTCGTCGGTCGCGTCGGTCGCCTGGTGGCGCAGCGACGAGTACTACGCCTCCGCCGGCTGGCGCGGCACCTGGGCGCAGGACGGCGGCGGCGCCCTGATGAACCAGGGCGTGCACACCGTCGACCTGATGCTGTGGTTCATGGGCCGCCCGGTCAGCATCCAGGCGCAGGCGCTGCGGGCCGCCCACCACGCGATCGAGGTCGAGGACACGGTCGTGGCGACGCTCACCTTCGAGAACGGCGCGGTCGGCACGCTGCACGCGACCACGGCGGCGTTCCCGGGTGGCCGCACGCGCGTCTCGGTCCACGGCACCGAGGGCGGCGCCGAGCTCGAGGACGACCGCCTCAGCCGGCTGAACGCCGACGGCGGCAAGGACGACCTGCCGCTCGACGGCGGCGAGCCGGGCGGCCACAAGGCACAGTACGACGACATCCTGAAGGCGATCGCCGACGGCGGGCGACCGGCGATCACCGTGCAGGACGCCATCGACGCGCTGGCCACGGTGCGCGCGGTCTACATCGCCTCCACGCTGCAGCGTCCGGTGAAGTTCATCGACGTACTGGAAGGCAAGTACGACGACGTGGACGTCTCCCGCGGCGTCGGCCTCCCACCCAACTGAGGAATCCGGGGCCCGGTGCCGTCAGGCGCCGGGCTCGCGGGAGTTCAGGATGCGCTGATAGAGGTTGCAGTCCTGCCAGTAGCCGTCGATGTGCAGGTACGTCGGCGCCATCCCGATCTGGTGGAACCCGGTCCGCTCGAGAACCCGCTGCGAGGCCACGTTGCCGGTGAGCGTACTGGCCTCGATGCGGTGCAGCTTCAGCTCGGTGTCCGCGATGTCCGCGACGGCCTCGACCGCACGGGTGGCGAGGCCGCGGCCGAGCACGTCGACCGACAGCCAGTAGCCGAGCGCGGCGCTGCGGAACGGTCCGGGGACGAGATCGCTCAAGGTGATCGCGCCGACGATCCGGTCGTCCTGGGCGAGCACCCACGGGACGACCAGGCCGTTCTTGTAGCGCTCGAGCTGGTACGTCATCCGCTCGGCCTGACCTGCCGCCGTGAACCACTTCTCGTTACGGACCGGCTCCCACGGCCGCAGATGCTCGCGGCTGAGGGTCTGTGCGGCGGCCAGAGCAGGGGCGTCGTCGAGGGTCGCGATGCGAAGCTCGACCTCCGCGGTCAGCGGGCGGGATGCGATCACTTGGGCAGCCTACGGGCCTGACTCGAGCCCGACACCCGAGGGGTGAAAGCGTCGTGGAAGATCGTCGACGCCGCCCCGACCGCGGCCGCGTCCTTCTGCAGCATCGACTCCTCGACGACGACCTCGCGGGTCTCCCGGGCCAGTGGATGCCCGTTCACCGCGCGGCCGATCTCGGCCAGGAAGATCTCCGAGATCTCCTTGCCGAAGGCCGGCCCACCGAGCACCAGCAGGTCGATGTCCAGCAGGTCGACGAGCCCGACCGCGCCCTGCCCGATCACCCGCGCCACCTGCCGGACCGCCTGCACCGCCGCCTCGTCGCCCGCGGCAGCGGCGTGGCAGACAGCCTTGTACCGGCTGGCCTCGTCGGTCGCGGTCGCATCGGTCTCGACGTACCCGAAGTCCGCCGCGATCACCGGGAGCGAGGCCGTCGGATTGCACTCCGGCACCAGCCGGGGCCCGTTCTCCGGGTCCCACTCCCCCACGCGCAGGGCCGCCACCTGCCCGAACTCGCCCGCGTTCGACGTACCGCCGCGATAAATCGCGCCGTTCAGGAACAGGCCGCTGCCGACGCCGGTGCCGAGATAGAGGTACGCGAAGTCCCGGGCCCGCGCCGACCGGCCGATCCAGCGCTCGCCGATCGCGGCCGCCGTACCGTCCTTCTCCACCAGCACCGGATGGTTCAGCCGCTCCTGCAGCAACTGCCGGATCTTCAGCCCGCGCCAGGCAGGCTGCAGCGGAAGCGCGAGGAAGGACCCGTCGGCGTCGATCGGACCGGGGACGGCGACCCCGACGCCGAGCATCGAGTCCAGGTCCACCTGGCTGATGCTCAGCGCGGCGGTCACCGTCGCCGCCGTCAGGTCCACGAGCTTGCCGGCCTCCAGATCCTCGGCCAGGTCGACGGTCTCGCGGCGGACGATCTTCCCGTCCAGGTCGACGACCGCGACGGTCAGCAACTCGGGGTCGATGTGGATCCCGACCGCGTGCGCCGCGTTCGACCGCAGCCGTACCGGGGTCCGCGGCTTGCCGAGCCGCTCGGCACGCTCCTGCGCCTCCTCCACCAGCAGGCCCTGCTGGAGCAGGATGCGCAGGATCCGCGACACCGACTGCTGGGTGAGGCCGGTCCGGCGGGAGATCTCGGTCCGGCTGATGATGCCGGCCAGCCGGATCGTCTCGATGATCACGGCCTCGTTGAACGAGCCCAGGTCGTACTGGTTCGCGCCGGCCCGGCGCATCCCGTCGACCCCGGTCACGCCATCGCCCGATTCGCTCATCTCCACCTCCCTCGTCCGTCCCTCACTGACCGTGATCGTACTGCCGGACCGCCTGGATCACGGGGCCTCGAGAGCTCCGTCCAGCCGCCGTACGCCGGCCGCCCACTCGTCGTGACCGGACAACTCCGCCGGATAACGGGCCGCGGCCTCGAGGTCGACGTCGATGCCCCACCCGGGGGCCTCGTTCGGCCGGAGCCAGCCGTCCTCGATCCGCAGCGTGCCGGGGAACACCTCGTACGTGGCGTCGTTGTAGATGTGCCCCTCCTGGATGCCGAAGGCAACTGACGTGACGTCCAGCGCGACGTTGGCGGCGGCGCCGATCGGCGACGTGTCGCCCGGTCCGTGCCAGGCCGTCCGGACGCCGCAGAGCTCGGCGAGATCGGCCAGCTTCCGGGCCGGGGTCAGGCCGCCGATGTCCGAGACGTGCGAGCGGATGAAGTCCACACCGTGGTCGCGGATCAGCCGGACGGCGTCGTTCATCGACGTGGTCAGCTCACCGACCGCGA
>DASSDE010000949.1:0-2576 GCA_035697365.1 Kribbella sp.
TTTCGACGCTCGCGGTTGCGGTCGGCGAAGAACGTGAGACCGTGGAGGAAGTAGCGGAACCTTTCCTGGTCCGATCGGGCTACCTGGCCCGGACGCCGCGCGGCCGCGTCGCCACGCCCGCGGCCTGGCGGCACCTCGGGCTGAAGGTTCCGAAGGGCGCGACCTTCGCGGACACGCTCTTCGACACCGACGAGGACTGAAGGAGTTCTTCTCCAACTGAAGACCGGGTCCCTGGGAACTGCTGCCCGCGCCGGAACGTAGACACTGCGTAGCGAGCAGTAGTGAGTAACGCAAACGTGACCCGGCGTCATGAGGCAGTTGTTGACGCTCAGGGTTAGACTCCCCGGTGGCCTGACCTCCAGGTCGTTCCGCTGCCACCTGCGCTTTTGTGCAGGGCACGATCTACAACCGACCCCCGACGAAGGATTCTGAGACCCGATGCAACTCCTCGCCGTACCGATGGCCTCCTCCGGGGGTGGCGGCATCACGCTGCTGCTGCCGCTGATCCTGATCGTCGGAATGATCTGGTTCATGAGCCGTACGCAGAAGAAGCAGCGCCAGCGGCAGGCCGACACCGTCGCCGCGCTCGCTCCCGGCAGCAAGGTGATCACCACCAGCGGCCTGGTCGGCATCGTCGAGGAGACCGACGACGAGTACGTGACGCTCGAGATCTCCGAAGGCGTGCTGGTGCAGGTCGTCAAGGCCGCGATCGGGCGGGTCATTCCGGACGAAGACGGTGCTGACAGCGCTGACGAGGCTGACGAGACGGCCGACGCCACCGACGCGGACGGGCCGGAGGCGGAGAAGGTCGACGTACCGGACGCGCCGGGCGCCAAGGCCGACGGCAAGGTGCAGGACGCGCCGAAGCTGCCGCCGACGCACACCGAGAACTGATTTTTCCGTCCCAACGGCCTACGGCGCGGCGTTCGGCATCCGGTGACGATGCGGTGACGGTACGGCGCGCCCAGAAGTACGAAGGTTGAAACTGACGTGGCATCGACTTCGACATCCCGCCCCGGGCGGAGCCTGATCACCTTGCTGGTGGTGCTGGTTCTGCTGTTCGGGATCATGGCGCTGACCAAGACCTGGAAGCCCAAACTCGGTCTGGACCTGCGTGGCGGCACCACGATCACGCTGACCGCCAGCCCCTTCGACGGCAGCGGCAAGGTGAGCGCCGACCAGCTGAACGAGGCGAAGAACATCATCGGCCAGCGGGTCAACGGCGCCGGTGTCGCCGAGGCCGACATCACCACCTCCGGGGCGAACCACATCAACGTGGCCGTCCCCGGTGCCACGAAGGAATCCCTGGTGTCGCAGGTCGGTCAGACCGCGCTGCTCAACTTCCGGGTGGTGTACGGCGCGCAGCCGACCGCCGCGCAGCCGGTGCCGACGCCGGCCCCGACGACTCCGGGCGCCACGCCGAAGCCGAGCAGCACGCCGACGCCGAGCACGAAAGTCACGCCGAGCGCCACGGTGAAGCCGTCCGGTACTCCGAAGGGCCGGGCCTGGACGAGCGTTCTGGGCAAGGCCGCCACGCCGACCCCGACGCCGACCCCGAAGGCCAGCGCCACGCCGCAGGCGAGCACGCCGCCGTCCGCGACGCCCTCGACCCCGGCGGCGAGCAACGACCCGCTGCAGTACACGCCGGACGCGGCCACGCAGGCGGCGTTCGAGACCTTCAAGTGCGAGGACAAGGACAAGCAGAAGGACGATCCGTCCAAGCCGCTGTTCTCCTGCGACCGGCCCGGCCAGACCAAGTACCTCCTCGGCCCGGCGATCCTGGCCGGCACCGACCTGTCGGACGCCTCGGCCGGCATCCCGCAGAACGGTCTGCAGTGGCAGGTCAACCTGAAGTTCACCGGTGACGGCGGCAGCAAGTTCCTGAAGGCCACCACCGCGATCTCGCAGCGCGGCCAGGGCAACAACCAGTTCGCGATCGTGCTGGACGGCGTGACCGTCTCGGCCCCGACCGTGGACAACCCGATCCCGGGTGGCCAGGCGCAGATCACCGGTACCTTCACCGAGGCCGAGGCCCGCGACCTGGCGAACGTGCTGAAGTACGGCTCGCTGCCGGTCAAGTTCGACGTCTCCTCGGTGGAGACCGTGTCGCCGCAGCTCGGTGGCGACCAGCTCTCGGCCGGCATCTGGGCCGGTGTCATCGGCCTCGCGCTGGTCGTCGTCTTCTGCTTCCTGTACTACCGCGGTCTCGGCCTGGTCGTGGTGCTCTCGCTGCTCGCGGCCGGACTGCTCACCGGGTCGCTGGTGATCCTGCTCGGCAAGGCGATCGGGTTCACGCTGTCGCTGTCCGGGATCGCCGGTCTGATCGTCGCGGTCGGTATCACCGCGGACTCGTTCATCATCTACTTCGAACGATTGCGTGACGAGGTCCGGGAGGGCCGCAGTCTGCGGTCCTCGGTGGAGACCGGCTGGGCCCGCGCCAAGCACACGATCATCGCGGCCGACTCGATCTCGCTGCTCGCCGCGGTGGTGCTGTACGTGCTGGCGATCGGCAGCGTGAAGGGCTTCGCGTTCACGCTCGGCCTGACCACGCTGATCGACCTGGTCGTGGTCTTCTT
>DASSDE010000950.1:0-2630 GCA_035697365.1 Kribbella sp.
CTGTGCGGCTACCACCCCCACCCCCCCCGCCGAAGGTGGCGTTCTTTCCGCCGGAGGCGGCATTGGACTGCTGCGGCATATACGTCCTTTCAGAACTGGCCGAGGGCAAGGCCCCGGGAGAAGAAGCGTTGCGCGGCAAGGAACAGGATCACGGTGGGCAGCGAGACGAGCAGGCCGCCGGCGAGGACCGTCGGCAGAGCAGCGCCGCCGTACGTGCTCTGCAGGCCGGTCAGTGCGGGCATGATCGGGCGCACCGAGTCGGACTGGCTCAGCGTCAGGCCGAGCAGCAGGTCGTTCCAGACGAACGTCGCCTGCAGGATGAAGATCGCGGCCAGCGCGGCGCCCGCCATCGGCAGGTAGATGCTGCGGAAGATCCGGAACAGCCCACCGCCGTCGACCACTGCGGCCTCGAAGACACTGCGCGCGATCCCGGTGAAGAAGTTCCGCATCACGAACGCCGAGAACGGCACGCTGATCGCGGTGTAGACGATGATCATCCCGGTCCGGGTGTCGTACAGCCCGGAGTTCGCGTACCCGGAGAACAGCGGCATCAGGATCATCTGCAGCGGGAAGATCGTCCCGCCGAAGATGAACACGAACCACAAGAACCCACGCTTCAGCTTGAGTACGACGATCGCGTAGCCGGCCGCCGCGCCGATCAGGACCGCGAGCACCGGCGCGATCACCGAGTACATCGTGGTGGCTACCAACGTGTCGCCCAGCGACGCCTTGCTCCAGGCGTCGGCGATGTTGGCGAACAACGAGAAGCCGCCCGGCTTCCACACGGTCTTGGCGTCGTACCCGTCGACGGACTTGGACGCGTTCACGATCAGCAGGTACACCGGCGCCAGCCAGACCAGGCCGAGCAGCATCAGCACTGCCGTCTTAACCCTGCTCACGGGCGTCCCCCAACTGGTAGCGCAGGTAGAGAATCGACGCGGCGAACGTGACGAGGCTCAGGAACAGCGCGATCGCCGCGCCCTGCCCGTAGTCGTTCAGTACGAAGGTCTCCTTGTACATGGACAACGCGAGGGTCTCCGAGGAGGTGCCGGGACCGCCCTGCGTCATCACCCACACCACGTCGAACGTCTTCAGGCTGCCGACGAGCGAGAGACCGATGACGACCGTGGTGATGGCTCTGAGCTGCGGCCAGAGGTGATGGCGGAACAGGCTGAACCCCTCGGCTCCGTCCAGCCGAGCTGCTTCGAGCGGCTCGTTCGGGATGGACTGGAGGCCTACGACGAACAGCAGTGCGTTGACGCCGGCTGCCTGCCAGGTGGTCGCAACGATCATCATGATTGTGTTGCCAGGACCAGACTGCAGCCAGCCGGTGTGGGCACCCGGGAGTCCGAAGAACCCGAGTGCCTGACCCAGCGCACCGTCCGGCTGCAGTACGAAGCCCCAGATGACACCTACGGCGACCCCGGAGATCGCGTACGGCAGCAGGAACGGCAGCCGCAGCCACGTGCCCCACTTGTGCCCATACGTCATCACGGCGATCAGCAGACCGAGCGCCACCGGCAGCGTGATCATGCCGGCCACCCACAGCAGTGTGTTGACCAGCGCCCCGATCAGGTCGGGGTCGCTGAACATCGCCTTGTAGTTGGCCAGTCCGGACCACACCGGTGACGCCAGGCCGTCGTAGTCGGTGAAGCTGACGTACGTCGTCCACAGGAACGGCAGGTACAGCAGCAGCGCCACGACAGCCGCGGCGGGCAGCCCGAACAGCGGTGCCACGCGGGCACCGGTCCGGTCCGGGCGCTGCCTGCTCGCCCGGACCTTCACCGGCGGCCGCTCGATCGTCGAAGTCACTTCTGCTTGGCCCAGTACGCGTCCGCCTCGGCCTGGATCTTCTGCAGGCCCGGCATCGGGTCACCCGGCTTGGTCACGAACGCGCCGAACACCTCGAGCGCCTTGTTCGCCACCGGCACCGGAGTCGCCTCGAACCACCGGTTGATCAGCCGGTACCCGTCGCCGCCGACGTCCTTGTTCAGCGTCGCCAGCCCCGGGTCCTTGACCTCGGCCTTCGGGTTGAACGACAGGTCGCCGCGGGAGTTCGCCCAGGCGGTCTGCGCCTGCGGCGTGACCCACCAGTCGGTCCACTTCTTGACCGTCGACGCGTGGTCGCTGGCCGCGGCCGAGCAGACCGGCCCGGTCTCGAAGATCATCGAGGTCTTCGGCAGCGACGGGTTCACGTTCGGGATCACGAAGAAGTCGTAGTCGGTGCCGGCCTTCATCTTCAGCGTGTTCAGGTTGCCTGAGAACCAGGTGCCGAAGTTGATCATCGCGACGTCGCCGTTCTTCAGCTGCGCCTGCGGCTCGGTCTTCGAGCCCGGGTCGCTGAAGTACCCGGCGTCGATCATCTTCTTCCACTCGTTCATCACATCGACCACACCCGGGTCGGTGTACTTCGCCTTGCCGGCCGCGAGCTTGTCGTACAGGTCCGGGTCCTTGCCGGCCAGCAGCGTCTCGAACCAGACGAACGAGAACAGGATGTTGGTCTGGTAGAACGGCTTCACGCCGATCGCCTTGACCTTGTCCGCGGCCTGGGTCAGCTCGGCCCAGGTCGTCGGCTTCGCGGTGATGCCGGCCTTCTTGAAGACGGCCTTGTTGTAGTACATCACCCAGTA
>DASSDE010000951.1:0-4859 GCA_035697365.1 Kribbella sp.
AACCGCTGGACCGCTCACCTGACCGCCCGGGACCAGACCGATGTGCAGCTCGAAGGTACCGTCCTGGCGTGGTGCGTTCGCGGGGCTGAAGTAGCGCCAGCGCCGCGGCCGGTACGGGATCTCCATCGCCACCGACTGCCCAGGCCGGTAGTCCAACGGCTGCTCCGGGTGGATCTGCACCACCGTCACGTCCATCGTGCGCCGATCCACACCGAGCACCTCGCCCGGCCACCAGGCCGGTGCGTCGTCCTCGGCGGACTCCTCGGCAGCCTGCACCATCACGCTGGAGACCAGGCCGTAAGCCGCCGCCCAGTCCGCGGCCAGCTCGGGCGTCCACGCGGCGCCGAGGAAGTGCTGCAGGGTCGCCAGCAGCGACCCGCCGACCGCCGAGTAGTGGTCCGCCACGGCACCGAAGCGCCGGTGGTCGCGACCGAGCTGCTGCAGGAACGGCACCACTTCGTCGAGCTGCGCGGCGTTGCTGACCACGGCACCGAGGGCGCCGACCAGCTTGTCGCGTTGCGCGGCCATCGAGACCGGGAACATCTCCCGGACCTCGGGGTGCGACAAGAACAAATGCGAGTAGAAGAACAACGGGACCTCGTCGCCGGCCTTGGCGACGAGAGCCCAGCTGTTCTTCAGCGCGTCGGGATCCATCGACCGCGTCAGCTGGCGGTGACGATGTCGCCCTGGGTCGCGCCCAGCGCCTTCACCACCCGGCCGATGATGTCGTCCGGCACCTCGTGGGCCTCGAGCGCACCGACCAGGTGCACCACCACCGCCCCGAAGTCGCCGCCGGTGATGCCCCGGCCCTTGTGCGCGTCGGCCAGCGCCTGGCCTTCGTACGTGACCGGTCCACCCATCACCTGCGAGACCAGCTGCACCTGGTGCCGCTTGAGCCGGGCCAGGTCGCTGTTCGCGAAGTACCCGTTCAGCTGCGGATCCGCGAGGACGTTGCGGTAGAAGAGCTCCACCACCGAGGCGATCGCCGGACCCCCGCCGACCGCGTCGTAATCACTGTCCCCGGCTGTTCCGGCCTGCGTCTGCTCGACCACGGCGCAACATCTCCCAACCTCGAAATTCGGTCCCCGAGCGGTGACGATCCGAGCACTCTGCGGCGTCACGGTCAAGCAGAAGACCGGGAATTACCGTAATCCGTCCGAACATCGTGCCGCTTGTTTCGAGGTCCGCCCGGGCGGGTAAACAAGAGGCCGGACGGGATGTTGCCTCGGGCAAGCATCAAACGTATTGTCCAAAGCCGGCGGCCAGTTCCTCGTTTGTTGCCAACAGCAACCGAAGCAGGATCCGCGCCTTGTACGGATCGAGGAAGCCGCCGTCGATCAGCCCGCGCTGCAACAGATCGGTTTCCGATCCGGGGGAGTGGTAGGTGCTGCGCAGGACCGATCCGGCGCCGGTCCGCGACGTGAGCACGACCGGTATCCGCTTCGCCAGCTCCCCGAGCACCGGAGCGAGCGCGGACGACACGTGCCCCACGCCGAATCCGGCGACGACCAGCCCTTGATGAGTGTCGGCCAGTCCCTGCAGCAGCAGGCCGTCGTCGTCCAGCGTGACGGTGTAGAGCGCGACCTTGATTCCGTCCAGCGCCGCAGGCTCGGCACTGCCCTGTACGCCGTCCAGCCGTTGCGGCCTGGTGAGGACGCGGACCTGGTCCTCGACCACGTGACCGATCGGCCCCGTGTTCGGCGACACGAACGTCCCGGTACTGGTGCTGTGCGTCTTGCGGATCCAGCGGGCCGCGTGGATCTCCTCCTTGAACACGACCAGCGCTCCGAGATCACGAGCCGCGGGGGAGCCGGCGACGCGCAGGGCGGCCAGGAGGTTCGCCGGGCCGTCGGGACCGGCCAGTGTCGGATTGCGCATCGCGCCGGTGAACACGAGCGGCTGCGGATGCGGCCAGACCAGATCGGCGAGGAAGGCGCTCTCCTCGAGGGTGTCGGTGCCCTGGGTGACGACGACCCCGGCGGCACCGGCTGTGACGGCCTTGGAGGCGGCGTCGATGACCTCGAGCAGCTTCGCTGCGGTGAGGTCGGCGCTGGGGATCTTCTCGACGTCCTGGATCTCGATCTGGTGCCCCAGGTCGGACAGTCCCGGCATGGCCGCGGTGAGGTCGTCACCGGTGAGGCGGCGGCTGCCGGCCATCGAGATCGTTCCGCCCAACGTGAACAACGCGACGGTCACTGGGAATCTCCTGTCATTTGGTTCGCGCTCTGACGTGCAGCCGCTCCCCCTGCGGGCCGTACAGGCATAGCACCTCCGCCGGTCCAGGTCCTGGGTTGGAGAACCAGTGCGGCACCCGGCAGTCGAATTCGGCCACCTCGCCTTCCTTGACGACGAAGTCCTGGTCGCCGAGCTTCAGCCGGACGCGACCGGACAGCACGTAGAACCAGTCGTAGCCCTCGTGGGTCTTCTGCACGATGTCGTTGCCCGGAAAGCCCTCCGGGAGGATCTGCTTGAACGCCTGCAGCCCGCCCGGCCGCCGGCTCAGCGGAATGTGGATGCTGCCGTGCCGCTTGATCGGCTTCGCGTAGATCCGCGGGTCGCCGGTGGGTGGCGCGTCCACCAGCTCGTCCAGCTGGACCTGGTGGGCCCGCGCGAGCGGCAGCAGCAGCTCCAGCGTCGGTTTCCGTTGCCCGGACTCCAGCCGGGACAGGGTGCTGACCGAGATGCCGGTGGCCTCGGACAGCTGCGCCAGTGTGGTTCCGCGTTCGATCCGCAGTGCCCGCAGTCGCGGTCCGACCGACTCCAGAACATCCTCGTCGTTTGCCATACCGGCAAGAATACTTGTCGAAAATGAAAACCACACGCAGTCTCAGGGACAGACCTTGAAGAACAGAGGAGTCCAGAGATGACGAAGTACGACGTGATCGTGATCGGTGGCGGTGCGGCCGGGCTGAGCGGGGCGCTGGCGCTGGCCCGTTTCCGCCGGTCGGTCCTGGTGATCGACGACGGCACGCCGCGCAACGCGGTCGCCGACGGGGTGCACAACTTCCTGACCCGCGACGGGACGCCGCCGCACGAGATCTACGCGATCGGCCGGAAGGAGGTGCAGGGGTACGGCGGTGAGTTCGCGGACGGCACCGTGACGACAGCCCGACGTGAGGCCGACGGCGATTTCGTGGTGGGGCTGGCCGGCGGCTCCACGTACCGGAGCAGGCGGCTGCTCGTCACGACCGGGCTCACCGACGTGCTGCCGGACGTACCAGGGCTGGCCGGGCGATGGGGCAAAGACGTGGTGCACTGCCCGTACTGCCACGGCTGGGAGGTGCGGGACCAAGCGATCGGTGTGCTGGCGACCAGCTCCATGGCCATCCACCAGGTGCAGCTGTTCCGGCAGCTGAGTGACGACGTGACGCTGTTCCTGCACACCGCACCCGAGCCGACCGAGGAGCAGTGGGAGGAGCTGGCCGCTCGTGGAATCGCTGTAGTACAAGGCAAAGTTGAGGAGGTCGAGGTGACCGACGACCGGATCACCGGTGTACGGCTGGAGGGCGGCAAGGTCGTCCCGCGGCAGGCGCTGGCGATTCAGACGACCGTTCGAGCCCGTGCCGGCTTCCTGGCCGACCTGGGCCTGGAAACGACCCTGGTGGAGGCGAACGGGGTAGAGGTCGGTACGGCGATCGAGGTGGACGGCCGGGGCGCTACGGACGTTCCTGGCGTTTTCGCGGCCGGAAATGTCAGCAACCCGATGGCGCAGGTCATGCCGTCCGCAGGGGCCGGTCTGATGGCCGCAGGTGGCCTCAACTTCGATCTGATCGCCGAAGACACCCGCCTGGCAGTAGCAGCACGCAGTAGTTGAGGAGTTGAATAGAGCCGGGAGGGTGGATGCGCGACACGGTCGACCCGGATTTCGCCTCGTTCGTGGATGCACGACAGGGCAGATGGCTCCGCACGGCGTACCTGGTGTACGGCGTCCTGCACCGAGCCGAAGCGGTACTGCTGCACGCCTTCACGCAGCTGTCGACGCGCTGGCCCCGGGTGGACGACCCGGACGTCTTCGTCCAGCGCCAGCTCTACCTGCCCGCCCTGCGGCCGTGGAACCGCGCGAAGCCGTTCGAGGATGCGGAGGGCCAGGTCGAGCTCGCGCTGGCCGAGCTGACGCCCGCACAACGCGCCGTGTTCGTGTTGCTGCACCTGGAGGAGCTGACCGAGTTCGAGGTGGCGGACCTGCTCGGGATGTCGCAGACCGCCGTCCACACCCACGCCCTCACCGCGTTCGGCATCTTCCGTACGGCGCTGGGTGCGGGGGACCGCAGGGACGCCCGATGAGACGCGAGGACGTACGGCCGCTGCTGGCCAAGGCAGTCGACCCGGTGCTCGACCCGGACCTGGCCGACGCGGCCTGGGCCGGCGGACTGACGGTACGGCGCAGGCAGCGCCGTATCGTCCAGCTCGCGGTGGTGGCCGTGATAGCGATCCTCGTCGCGCTCTCGATCGTCATCGGCCTCAGCTGAATGCTCAGTCCGGCTCCAGGATCGTTCGCAGCGTCACCTCCGCGAGCCGGTCGGCGTCCTCGGGCGGCGGCATCGGCTGCCCGGTCAGCGCCCGGATCACGAACACCCCCGCCATCCACTCCACCATCAGCACCGGATCGGCGCTCGGTTTGATCGGTTCACCGCGGGCCCGGGCCCGCTCGAGTGCCTGTGCGGTCAGCTCGATCCGGCGCTCCAGCACGCCCCGGTAGACCGCGGCGGACCGCTCGTCGCGGTTCGCCTCCGAGACCGCGAGCCGGATCATCGCCCGGCCCTGCTCGCTGTTCGCGAACGCCAGCGCGACCCGGTAGACCTGGCGCAGGTCACCCGCGATCGAACCGGTGTCCGCGTCCGGGATCTCCAGATCGAACA